>CALDSK010000022.1 GCA_937911865.1 uncultured Synechococcus sp. | reverse complement strand
GCTGCAGGACCTTGCTCGCTACACCTGAATAACGGAAGCGGTGCGGGTCGTTATGGTCGTCGAGGACATGAGCGATCGCGCACGAGTTTAGGTGGCGGGCATTCTCAACTACGAGATAGGACTAGCAAGTTGATCTATGCGAGAGGTCTAACGGATAAAGACTTCTTGTTTTGATATTCTTGCCATCGTAATGCGAGCAAGCAAGCAACTGTAAGCATATGACCAGGTTCTTCCATCTGAGTCAAGATACAGCCAAAGCTAGCTGTAGACAAAATCAAAAACTTGCCAAAATCGTCTACTCATAATCTATTCCTTTTAATATAGCCTAGATATATATATGCATTGACTCCTACATAACCTATTTCACCCCACATACCAATCCAGGTAAACATAGGGAAAAAGATGGTTGATTCTTGAGGTAAATAAGTTCCTTCTATAACAGCCCAAGCGTCTAATGACACAGGATGGATCGTTGCTCCGAGTGGCAAAAGCAGATTCTTAAGCGAACTACGGTTGAGAACCCATCCACCTAAACGCGTTACTGTATGTCCAGGGCCTAGTCCAAAGAGCCAGTTTAAATCAGACTTAAAGTAAGGAGGCGCGATATGCCAGACTGCAAACTTGGTTTGTGCAGCTAATCCATCCCAACCCCAAATGGGTCGATTTGTCCAATTTTGATAAGGTTTTAGAAATTCCGACTCTACGTTCGCTAATATCCAGCCCAAAACTATTGCACCGATAAAAGCTCCAGCCCAGTAGACAAGAAGATTAACAGGCTTCTCAACTTTGGTCATCATCAATATGACCCAGCCTACAGCTAAGGCTAAAAATACTTGTTTAGAGTCAGAAATTTGGATTTGATACAAGGCTCCCAAAAAAGGCAGGACTCTGATCCACAAAGGGATCCTCTTAAAGCTGGTTAGAAAATAAATTGCGAAATATAGGGAAACTGTGCAAGAAACATAGTTGGCAGCACTCCCTCCGCCTCCTCCAAACACTCCAGTGATTGCATCTTCATCAGTGCCGCCCTTCTTGGGGTAAATTCCTATCGGAATTAAGACCGATTGCGCCAAGGCTAAGAGCAGATTAATCAGAGCAAAACTCATTAACCAGTACTGAAACTTTTCAAGTCTGTTTCCGAGCATTGGAATCGCAGCTATTGCTGCTAGAAGCATAAAAGGTTCTGCAAAAAAGGTGAATTGCAAAGCCAGATTAATAATTCCGGCTTGGTTCAACAATGCACTAACAGTCATACATATAAGAAAGAGTAGTATGCCTATTAGCAATTCCCAAACAACTCCAATTCTCTGACGATCAGTGACTCTTGAAGTTAAAACTGCGATCAATAAAACAATTGGAATAACTATAAAATGTCCAAAGTCAATGATCGATGGAGCCCCAAAGTAAGAGAAAAAGCGTGGAAAAAAAGCTGTTGCGAAAGCGACTAGGATTAGTGTTGAATTTTTGATTTGCCCTGACTTCTGAGGCTGTGGAATCTCTCCGGGAATATCAGATCTACTTTCCATAACTAGATTACATGAAGTTATTTTCCAAGAGAATTAAAAATCAATTTTGATGTTCTCTAAAGGAGGTATAGAAGCTCAACAGCTGTCTAGTAATTTCGGTTTTAGAGAAACGAGAATCTGCTTCCCGTTCTGAAAACGTTGGACAAGATAGTTCCGCAGCGATCGCTCCAGCTAAATTATGCAGCGCGTCCTGCTCTAATTGGAAGTAGCGGCACTGGAGATCACCAACTTCCCGGAAAATTGGAATATCTGAACATACAGTTGGACAGGCCAAGGCTAAAGCTTCGACTAGGGGCAAGCAGAATCCTTCTGTTGAAGAAGGAATAACAAAGAGTTCAGCAGACTCATAAAGCCAACGCAGTTCTTGGTCTTCAAGTCCAGATAGAAATTGAACTTGCTCGACTAGATTCAGTTTTTGCACTAGCTCGTGCAAAGATTCTGTTTCAGGCCCTGAGCTTCCAACCAGCAATAATTGAGTTTTGAAGCTCAGTTGCCCATCCTGAATAAGCTTGTCGTAGGCTTGAATAAGTAAATCTAGATTTTTGTTTTTTCGATGTTGAGCTACAGAAAGAATAAAGGGAGCATCGAAAGTATCACCTAAAGCTTTGGGCTTTTCAGATTTAATGTCTTCAAAATCCACAACATTATAAATGACGCTTATAGAATTATTCTCTTGAGCTTGAGGAAGATAGTATTTTAGAGAGTCTTCTGTATATTTAGAGACACAAACTAACCCATTACTTTGTCGAATACATTGTTGCAGGAAAAGCTGGTTAAACCAAACCTGAGGATAACCAAAGTTCTCTGGACTTTCATAAGGATAGAGATCGTGGATCGTAGCTAAAACTGGAGCACTAAACCATCGACGCACGAATGGAAATGGGAAAGACATGTGAATGATGTCTGGTTTGATTTTCTGGGCTAACCTAGGTAATCCAAGCATAAACCATAGATTTCTCGAAACAGAACTATTTTTAATGTCAATATCAAATAATTTTATTTTTGGTGAATCAAGACTGAATGAAGACTCGAAGTAATCTTTCTGCCAGCAGCCAATAATAAGTATAACGCTATTGACAGAGTCGCTATCTGCCAAACACTGGGCCAGATTAGCCGCATGCCTGCAAACACCCGTTGGTTTGGATGGACGATGTAGAGCTGGAATTAAGACATTCATCTTCTGCACCACCATGGTGATTTAGATTTCATGTGAGGATTATTCAATTGACCTGTTCTATGACTGCATTATTTAATTACTAGTTTGCGTGGTTCTAGCCCAAACGCATCTTATATTTTCATATTATTTAAGTAGGTAGACGTAGGCAAGCCAGGCAATATGGCAGCACATAAATACCGCCAAGATTCTTGTCTTTCGATAGTTTTTCTGCCTATAAAATAAAACATGAGTGATTATTTTAAGCTCAACCTACTTGTTCTCTTTTTCTCTCTATCAACCCGACCTCCCAACTAACTGAGGCGCATATCGATTCAACAATAAAGATAGAACAATACCACAAGATATAGCTATGAAAGAATATAAAAATGCAATCAAAAATCCCGATTCGAGAGCACTCGGGCTCAAGTCGATAACATAAACAAGAAAACCAGATATGAAAGGAAATATGAGTAAATGTGTTGAAAAGATAGTGAGTGTCCTCTGTCCAACTTCCGATAGTACTAGATCAAAATAATGAATTTTTGAAGCAAGATTAGCAATGAAAGAAAACAGAAAAATACCACTGAAAGCAGCTATATAGAAGAAAAAGTAGTTTCCGAAATCACCAATATAGAATTCCACAGTTGAGTTCAAGTAAGTAAAGACAGTCCATAGGATAAGTGAAGCTGCCGCGACAACTTTATTATGACCGATAAATTTTCTCTTCTTGACCTGAGGAGACAGAAGATAGCCAATGCTAAAGAAAACTAGACCTGTAAAGGAAATTCCAATATTCCATGGAAATCTAAGAGAAAATAAAACTGGACACACGTATCCAACAACAGATGAAAGTAGAATAACGGAGTAAAACAATACTCTGTTATCACGTAGTTTATGTGTGAAGAAGAAGAGTATATTTACGATAAATAAACTACTAAAGAACCAGAGCGCTATATTGTACGATAACCATCCGCCTTCAGTTGAAGCATATAAAATGCCTAGAAAGTGCTTCGCCGGGTAAAATGATTGCGACTTAAAATGTCTAATCAAGCAAAGCCATAACAAATAACTTGCTGTAGCAAAAAAGAAATATGGAACTATAATTCTTCGTGTTAGAACGCCTAAAACTTTAGTGAATTTTTGTTCGTAGAAACTGCTTTTGACTAATAAGCCAGATATAAAGAAGAAAAGTGGAATGAAGAAAACCTTTATGTAATCCTCAATAAACGAGCCACTTATGCGCCCTGTGTGAACTAAAGTAACTAAAATAATTCCTATGGCGCGTAGGATATCAATCCAAGCAATACGTTTACTCATTATTTGTAGGAATGCACGATTCATCAGGTCGAAAGAAACATACAATTATAGTAAAATCATTGCCTATCATTTATTGCATGATAAATCGTATCTAAACGTTCGCCTACAACTCTCCAGCTAAAGTTTTCGTCCACTCGTTGATGATCTGCCGGTCTCATCTGGACTCTTAGTTCAGGATCATGGGCGAGCTTTTGCATCACGGAGGCGATGTCTTGAATAGTCTGCCCAGGCTCTCGACCGGAAACTTTGAAACCGGTATTCTCTGTTATCTAAAATGATTGGTCCTCCCAAAGTTAAGCAAATGACAGGATGACCAGAAGCCATTGCCTCAACACCACCCTATCCACCCGAGTCATGGAGACTAGGATGAACGAGTACATGGCTTTCGCTCAGACGCTCTAAGGTGTCTTTGCGGGGCAGACGACCCCAAGGGTTTACTTTGTCGGCTACACCACCATCCTCCGCTACTAACCAATATTCAGCTTCTGGAAGGTTCGCATTAGCAAATGCTTGTACTCCCAAGGCGCATGCTGTCTTGCCAGAAGGGTAGGGTGAAATAAACAAAGTGCCGATTGGGAACAAGATTAGCCGCGAGTGCGGCTTCGATTGCCTCTTTACTTTCATCAGGACGCGTTAAAATTCAAACCTCGTGCGCTTTGCAACCTCACGGGCAACGTTCCAACCCTCTCTGCACTCTGAGCCCCTCCCAGGTTCACAGGAAGAGGCCGATATAAGTATTTTCATGTTTGACTTGCCTCTCTATAAGGTTGGAGAACATCAAGGGGTGTTGACAGGAACGCGGTCTGCAGTGCCAGCGACCTCAGAAGCTGAAAAAGTTACTGACTTCGCCGTACCATTTTTAGACTTAATGCGTTCAATCACCTCTAGAAAAGCGTTCACTTCGCAGTAAAGATCTTGCTCACCGAAGACTTCCATGGAGCGATCGCTGTAGCGCTGACGAGTTTCAGTGTCAGTCATTTCAAGGATAGCTTCAGCTAGGGCGTCAGGTTTGCCGCAAGGGTAAACTAAGCCGTTATAGCGATGGCGAACGGTGTCGTTGTAGCCCCAGTTGCCGCAGCGATCGCTCAGGATTGGCGGCGTGCCAGACACCATCGCTTCTGAAACCACCAGTGGGTGAGGATCAATCCAGGATGTCACCACGAAAGTGTCCAGGGCAGCAAAGAAGAGCGGCACTTTAGACTGGTTAATGAAGCCGTAGTTAATCACTTCGCCGTTGAGTTGAGAAATCCGCTCATTGATCGCAGCATCTAAATCGCCACCCCCAAACAATACGCCCCGAACGCGAGGATCATGTTTGTGAGCTTTGGCAATGGCATCAATGAATTCAAAGGGGTTTTTGCGTTCGATATATTTGCCCATAAACCCATAAAGGATGGTGTTTTCATCCCAGCAGAGTTCTTTACGAATAGCCTGAGTTTCTTCGGGAAAAGCCTCAATGGTGGCGCGAAAGCGATCGCCATCGATTGGGTGGCAGCCTCGAACAATCTTGTCATCGGTGACACCGTAGTGGCGCAAGTGCACCTCATTATGATCACCGCAAGAAAGCCAATAATCTGCCAAGCCATTCATCCAGGGATACAGCAGGGCCATGGCGATTAATCGCTTTCGACTGTAGCGCCGGTCTGACATC
>CALDSK010000021.1 GCA_937911865.1 uncultured Synechococcus sp. | reverse complement strand
GTATTTAGGAAGCTGGTGATCCGACTCGAACGGACGACCGGCTGATTACAAATCATCTACTCTCGTTTCCTGAATCTCCCGTGTGTACTAAGTTTCAGCGATCCTGATTTTTAAGATTTCGACCTTTACCCCAAACTGTACCCCAAACAAAAGTTAACATTGCCTCAAGCGAGCTTAGCAGTTTCCCCCACTGCGTAATTGAACCAGCACATCATGCCCCTCTAGAACTTCAGGGTGGATGCTGACTATAATTACTAATAGAAAAGTAGATCTATGAGCACAGACTGAAAGTAATAGGAAGCAATGGCTGAGACGGTTTCACTACAACTCCCTGAGAGACTACATCGGCGGCTGGTCAATGCGGCTCAGGCAACAGGACGACCTCTAGAATCTGTCATTCTGCGTGCGCTCACGATTGGTAGCCCACCAGATTGGAATGATGCTCCCGCAGAGTATCAACCAGCGCTTGCTGCTCTAGACCGATTGGAAGATGGAGCGCTATGGAAAATTGCTCGCGCTCGAAAGCTCGCCAAAGACATGATGCGATACGATCAACTACTAGAGGCCAACCAGACACGCACACTAACAGATGATGAGCAAGTAGAGCTGCATAGATTGCGTCAAGACGCTGAGCAATTCATGCTGCGTAAGGCTCATGCCGCAGCTATTTTGAAATGGCGCGGTCATCATGTATCTGCCACGTAGCCTCATTATAGATTGTGTCAACGTATATTTCAGATAAGTTGCGCCAGCAGGTTAGAAAAGCTGATGGCGGTCAATGCTGCTACTGCCAAACGCAGGAGGCTAACAGTGGTATTCCGCTTTCTTTTGACCACATTATTCCTCAGTCGAAAGGGGGCAAAACAACCTTTGAGAATCTATGTCTTGCTTGTCGTACCTGCAACGAGTTTAAGTCTGATGCCACAGATAGCGTGGACTTGCTAACTGGCGAAAGCGTATCTCTGTTTAATCCACGACGACAAAAATGGTCAGACCACTTCGAGTGGAGTGAAGACGGCACAAAGATACTGGGCATCACCTCAACAGGGATAGCTACAGTTACATCACTGCGCATGAATCATGCTGCTATCGTTGTGGCGCGAACCCGTTGGGTGTTTATCGGTTGGCATCCGCCTTAGTGCGCTATTGATCTGGATGCGCGGCTAGAAGCGATTGCCTGCATCAACGCTCTTTGCCAAGAAATAGTCAGAAATTTCTCCCAGGTCTCGACTTGCTGGAACCGTGATTCGCAAAGATCTCATGCTGAAGTAGATCTCGCAGCCTCTACCTTGCTACGTAGCTGAGTCAACACATCATCTACCTCTAGAAGATCACCCCGCTCTGCGGCACGTACGCCTGCTTCAATCTTCAATCGTGTTTGCTCGACCCAAGCTAGATAGTCTGGACTTTCCGCTGACGCTGAGTCCGTTACCTCATCAGCGAGCAAAACAAGAGCTGTGTCGATAGCGTCCGTCAAGGAGGTGTATCCACCCTGTTTGGAAAGCGATTCTAAGACTTTACTTTGCTGCGAGCTGAGGGTAATTTGCATACTGTTTCAAGAAGAGCAAGCTATTGAGGTGCAAGATGAACTCCCTCTATTGTAGTGAGCGATTGACTAGCGGCTACTTTTCAGGCAAACGGCTTTGCTAGCCCCTTAAGAGCTTACAGATTTAGCTACCCAACTGCAAAGTCAGTGAACTGACGGACTTCTGGCTCGTGGAAGGCCAGCACAATATCTTGACTCGGCACTCCCAACTCCACTAGCTGATTCGCAATGCCCACTTCCGTACCATCGTGCTGAATCCAGCTTTTTCCGTTCTTGATGTCGAGGAGGAGTACGCAGCCCAAATCGCGCTTTCGCACCAAAGTTAAACTAAAGATAGCTCAGGTTAAGCCAACAGATGCTCTTGCCCCAGCCTATGTTGCAGTTATTGAGTTCAGCCAGCCCGTAGCCCGAATTGTAAGACGATGAGCAAGCTTCAAGAACTTCATAAAAAAGCGATGGATTTAGCCGAGCAGGCTGATCTAGCAAAGCTGCGTGGCAACGCGACCAAAGTCCAAGAGTTTCTCCGCCAAGCACTAGCCTTAGAATCAGAAGCCGCTCAAATGATCGCAGATGATTTAATGGCTGAACCTACTCGCTCTGTACTTTACCGCAGTGCAGCATCCTTAGCCATTGAATGCGGTGAATTACAAGCTGCTGAAAAGCTGATTGCTAGGGCACTATCTGGAACACCTCCCGTTGAGATTGAAGAAGAGCTTAAGGATTTATTTCTACAAATCAACGTGCGCAATTATTTACACCGTCAAGGTGTGGAGCTAACCGAGTTACAGTTGTAACGATTGGCTGCTAGCGTTCTTCAGCCTCTTCCAAAGTTTCTAAAACGGAGTTTGCTCAACGATGAAGCTAGCAAGTTAGCCAATGCCTGCCTCGACTAAGGCTCGTGCTAGATCATCCGCTACGCCAATTGCTGACGCTCGCTGCTGTAGGTAATTCATATCCAGACTTCTCTGGGTTTTGAGAATACCCAATACGTCTCGCCACTGCTTTTCAGAACGGCTTTGCTGACCCCAACGCAGCTTATTGAGCACGACATCTTCGGGAGAGGCAAAGTAGAGGTCGACAGCACCTGAAAAAGATAGCGAACGTCGTCTTTGAAACAGCGATTGGTCTTCATCACCCGCAATCACAAGATCAGCGCGTGAGATGGTTTCCATATGTGTGATTTGAAGTGTTTTGAGTCTGCCGGACGTGACATCCTCAATGCCTGGGACGTAGAAGCCTGCATCTTCTAGTGTGGAAACAAGCGGACCAATTTCGGTAGGTTGTATGGCAAGGACGATATCGACATCACGAGTGGTTCTAGGTTCGCCCTAAGCGATCGCAGCCAACCCACCTGTAATAAAATAAGGAATGTTCAGCGCCTCAAAAATCTGGTGCAGTCCAGCGGCAAGAGAACCGGAGTCTTGAATCCAAGTCATTTCACAACCTGACGGAACACAGCCTGTAGGGTAGTCTTCTTGCAGCCAGCAGTGAGCAATATGTTCTGCGAAAGCAGTAAAAGAAAGCTCAGGATACTGTTGCCGCTGTGCTTCTAGCGACATCTTTCTGGCGTTCTTCATCATCGCTACGCCCATTTGCAGTCGTTCAGTGGGTGATCGCTGCTGTAGTAGCCAAAAATCAAGTAAATCTGCCTCTACAGAACAATCCTCACTTTGAGGACGGTATCCCTTCGAAGAACTGAGAACTGGTGGAACAACCTTGCCAGAAATCTTACCTTTCTGCCTAGTAGATTGCATAACGTCTTCACCTCCTCAATACCATCAGTACTATGAAATTAATCTTACTAGGGCGTGTCATCAATTAAGCCAAATGACAATAGCAACGAGATGAATGGCACTGAGGAGATTGCGAGCCGTCTTATCGTATCTCGTCGCAATCGCCCGGTAATGCTTCAACTTAGCGAAAAAGTTCTCAATCAGATGCCGCGATTTGTAGAGATGCTTGTCGTAGTCTATCGGTTCGTTGCGACTCGACTTACTCGGAATCACAGGCTCGATAGCCGGCGCTTTGAGCACCTCTCTGATACGCTCGTCAGCATCTTACGCTTTGTCGGCCAGCAGTGCCTCAGCCTCAATCTCCGCCAGCAACACATCCGCACCGTTCAAATCATGCGCTTGACCCGCGGTGAGAAAGAATTCCGTGGGATTGCCCAGCGCATCACAAGTGGCATGAATCTTCGTGCTCAGTCCGCCAACGGAGCGTCCGATGGCTTCATTGCCCCCCTTTTGCCCCAGCAGCGTGCTGATGGGCGCGCACTATCGTGGCATCAATCATCTGGTATACGTTATCGCTGTCCTCGCACAGCATTGAAAATATCTTCAGCCAGAGTCCTTTCTTCGACCAGCGACTGAAACGCGTGTGAATGACCTTGAACTTGCCGAAACGCTCGGGTAAGTCGCGCCACGGAATCCTGGCGCGATAGCGATAAAGCAAAGCATCAACGAACAAGCGGTTATCTTTGGCGGCCACACTGGCATCGCCCGGTTTACCGGGAAGCATGTCTTTGATGCGCTCCCACTGGTCATCTCGTAAGGCATATCGCCCGGTCGTCATCATTCTCTTAGCATCGTCTCTTGCACAATAGAAATGCCGGACGAGAGTTGCATCTCCCTAATTGATGAC
>CALDSK010000020.1 GCA_937911865.1 uncultured Synechococcus sp. | reverse complement strand
GCGTTTTTGCGCTGGTTTTAGAAGCCGTGCCCACCATTGCTGCCAGGGATGTCACTGCAGCTGTCAACATTCCCACGATTGGCATTGGGGCTGGCCCGCATTGTGATGGGCAAGTGCTGGTGTCAGCTGACCTGCTGGGGCTACACGACGGGCACTCACCCAAATTTGTCAAAAGATATGCTGACCTGGACCAGCGGGGGCATTTGAACAGAAACCTACGGTTATAAATTAAGGTACGGCTAGAAGCCCAGTCATAAGGGGCTTTCAGCTACAGGTCATCAATGAAATACGTCCCATTGGGTATGACATGTTTGAAAGGCAGCAAAGAAATATGAGCTAGGGTTTCGTCTTCAATGATCTCGCCTTGTGCTCTGAGCTTCGTGACAATATCGTTGATTTTAATGGTGTTCCAGTACAGGATGGCGTTCGAGACCAAGCTCAGGCAACTCGCCTTATTCATGATCTCCTCGTAATCGCCTGTTGTGAACTCCCCCTGGTCAGCAAAGAAAATCCGGCGTGGTAGCTTGTGTCGGTACTCACCCTTATTGAGCTGAAGCTGCACCGTCTGTCGTAGATTAGCGTCAGTGAGATAGCGCAAGATGTACTGGGTCTTGAGAATGCGTCCAAGGTGGGTAAACGCCTTGGATAATCGATCAGCGGGGTAGCTATTGGTCAGCCTTTGGACAATGACATGAGCGGGGGCTGTGCGCTGCTTGAGAGAAGTGGCGACCCGAAGCATTTCTTCCCACTGTTCCTCGACGATGCCGAGGTCAGCAGTTTTCGTCAGTAAGGGGGTAAAAACTCCGTAATCAGCTTGCTTATCGACCCGATAAAGCTGCTGGTCTTTGAGGTCTCGAATACGTGGCATGAAATAGAACCCCAACAAATGACACAGCGCAAAAATGATTTCGGTGTAGCCGTGGGTGTCTGTTGTATGCTCACGAATTTTGAGAATGGTGTTATTTTCGAGCAACCCATCGAGGACATACAGTGCTTCACGAGGGCTACAGGAAATCACTTTGGTACTGAAGACCGAGTACTGGTCAGAAACATGTGTGTAGATGCCGATGGCCTTCTCGTAGTAGCCGTAGTAGCGAGGATAATAAGAAGCCAGCAGACTGCTGGCGCGAATGCCAAAGCGCTGAGCATCAGAGGATGAGACAGTACCATCTCCGTGAACAGTGCTCAAAGGCAGCTCATGATGCCGGTTGACGATTTCGGTGCTGGCTGCCGTCAAAGTCTCTTCGCGAATGAAGTCATGCAGGACATGTCGGAGCATATCAATTGTGGTACCTTTCACGCTGGCACTCATGGACACCACCCCTAGGTTGGTCGCTTGAGATAGCAGCGCCGCCATCAGCGTGCGGTAAAAATGCGATGGCTTGGACTGGTGGCCCTGGATCGGTGTAAAGTGCCGACTGAAGCGAGTGAGTTGATCCACTTCCATCAGTAGCTGTTCGATGCGAATCGAGGGCAGCCGTGCATCAATCAGCTTTTGCAAGGCCGCAACGGCAGGCGGTATCGCCACTTTGTCATAACGCTTGAGTTTCAGCTTGTCGTCCTGAATCTCAGCAAAATCGTCAACGGGAAAGTTGGCCTTTGCCTGGGCGATCGCATTTTGGAATTGCTTAGGAAGAACCGCTTTGACTTCATGCTTCTGGGGCTGTTGCAGCTCTTCAAAGGAGGATTGTCGCATTTGCTGCCATCGGCTTTCACTGAGCATCAACTCCCAGAAGGAGACATGCTGCTTGCTCTGAGGCAGATATAAGTTACCTGAGCGCAATGCATCCTTGATCGCCAAAGCCAATCCCACCTCCCAGGCATTACGATTAATCGCCCCTCTCTGATCGGTCAGGGCTCGGCGTAGCTCCTTCGCGACAAAATCTGTCGGCACTGTTTTGGGCAGCTTCTTGATGTCACCAGCATCTAGTTTCCGAACTAACTCAATGGCTTGCATCAAGCCGTCATTGCCATGCTCAGCGACGAAGGGCAGGTGAATGAATTCGGCAAAGTACTTGCGCAGACTGGGATAACGAGCTAGAAGTAAGTCCCCATAACCGCTTTCTTCAAGCTGCTTGAACGTACGTAAGTCCTCCAGTGAACTGCGGAATTTCTCCTCGTCTACCTGCTGCCAGAATGCGGTTTTCAACAGCGGTTCCTCTGCAGGCCAATTGAGAAGACAGTGGTTTGCATCGAGCACAACATCAACGGCTTTCTTCTGTCGCCTACGCAAATCGCGATGCTTCTGCTCATATATGTTTTTGGACTTTCGACACATATCCATGAGGTATTGGTCATGCATCGTGACGAGATGATCCAGTAAGACCTTACGGGTTTCTAGTAAGAAGCAGACCATCAGGGCGTAGCGCTTGTGGTCTGCGAACCGCTTGAGATCTTTGGCGCTATAGCGTTTAGCCTGTTTAAACAGATAGTCGAGAAAAGCTGGTGTCAGCATCCGACCTTCAAAACTATCAATGCCCGTTTCAGCCACTGTTTTGTAGCGCTCTAAATATGACTGTAGCGATGAGATTGTGGCCGCTGGAGGATAGGCTTTGAGCTGGTGAAAGTAAGAGCGTTGCTCGCCTTCAGATACCTTGAGTAGTTGGTCGATAGAGCCCTGCAATTCAGGGGATAGCTCCTGTGAGAGCGCCTCGAAAAGCTCCTGATGTACAGTCGCACAGATATGAATGATCAGCCTTTCTAGAACAGAAGGACCGGGAAGGAGAATACGTTGAGCAAGCAAATGATATTCAGCTTGTTGGAACAGGTCATCGGGCAGCAAACCAAGCTGAGCTTTTTGCTCTAACCAGATCTCAAGCTGTTCTTGAGCGGCCTCATCAAATCGGTTGAAGCCTAAGTGTTTCAAGACATTCTGACGATGTTCTAAATAGGTGGCTTCTCTCTCGGGTATCTGAACCTTCAGAGAGGGCGGTAGGTCGAGTTGTTGCGCGAGATAGTTCACAATCTGAGGTGACAGATCGTTAATTTGGTTTAAGAAGCGACCGTAGAGACGCACCGCACAGATTTGAATGGCAAGATGCAACCGGAACATCTTGCGATACTTGCTAATCGCCTCTCTATCGTTTTCCGAAAGCGTCCAGTCCTTAACCATCTGCTCATCTGAAAAGCTGTGTGGCAAAGAGATTGGCTGGTAGCGCTGGCGCTGAGATAGAAATTGCTCCTGCGTAGACACAAATACCTCCGGTCATAGTCGAGAAAGTACAGCTCAAAAAACGACCGTTTTCTGAGTGCCTGATTTTTACCGCAATTGAGGCTTGAACATGACAAGAAAACCCGTCTAAAATTCAAAGCTAGATAAACCCTATTGATTTATCTTTCTTAGCCTGGCTGGTGGGGGCTGTATGCTGATTGGTTACGCACGGGTGTCCAAAGCGGATGGCTCACAACTGCTGGATTTGCAAATGGATGCTCTGGTGGAAGCAGGCGTTGCTGAGAATCGAATTTACTCTGACCGCGTTTCAGGAAAGACGGCGCAACGACCTGGTCTGGATGCCTGTCTCAAAGCACTGCAACCCGGAAACACTTTGGTCGTTTGGAAGTTGGATCGCTTGGGACGGGATTTGAAACACCTTGTTTGTACGGTTGATGAGCTAAGGCAGCGCAATGTTGGCTTCAAGGTGCTGGCGGGTGCTGGCGCTGAAATCGATACGACGACGGCCAATGGTCGCTTGTTCTTTGCCGTCTTCGCAGCATTGGCAGAGTATGAACGGGAATTAATCTCGGAACGCACTAGGGCAGGCTTATCCGCAGCGAGAGCGAGAGGCCGATTAGGAGGACGACCACGCAAAATGGATACAACGGCATTACACATGGCGATGACCGCAATGAGTGACCCAAAAGCTTGTGCCCAAGAGGTCGCACAGAAACTTGGTGTGACGACCGCAACGCTTTATACCTACGTCAATGGCGATGGCTCTGTTAAAGAGGCTCAGTAGATCACAAAGCATCCAAAAAACGGGATAGGTTCAAGGCAGAGTAA
>CALDSK010000019.1 GCA_937911865.1 uncultured Synechococcus sp. | reverse complement strand
CTTTGTAGACTATCTTCTACCCGCTGACGCAGCCGCTCAAGGGGCACGACATCCCATAGATAGCGCCCGATCAATTCCGCTTGCCACTGAGCTGCGATCGCCCCATTAACCCGCTGCTCACTATTCTCATTCATCCCCCCTCTGATGTAGTCTTCAGCTTCTCCGGTTGGACAGCCCAGCAGTTTTAGCGCAGCCTCATTGATCGTGACAATTCGTCCCACCATATCGGTCGAAATCACCGCATCCGACAAACTCTCCAGCATGTCTTTCTGATACTGCTTCTCTTGAGAAATCTGCTGAAATAGCTGAGCATTTTCCAGCGCGATGCCTGCCTGCGTATTAAAGGCTTTCATAAACGACTCGTCTAGCGTCGTAAACTGGCCTTGCGCTTTATTGATTAGCTGGCTTACGCCCATCAGTTTGCCATTGGAATTAAACACAGGCATACACAGAATATTGCGCGTTCGATAACCGGTCTTTAAATCGGAAGACACATCAAATCGCTCGTCCCGATAGGCATCGGGAATATTCAAAGTCTCCGCTGAAGCCGCGACGAAACCAACGATCCCTTTATCCGCAGGCAGTCGTAAGTCAATCAGCGTCTGGCCATCTGCGCTTTGTACCTGCGACCACAGCTCACCGCGAGCGTCATCTAATAGCCACAGCGTACTTCTATCGGCCTGCATCAGCTGACGCGCAGCAGCCATTACCGACTGCAGCGTCACCGTCAGGTTCAAGCTTTGCTCCATCGACGAAATTGCCTTGAGCAACGCCGCGACCCCCTTCTGATTACGCGCAGCCAGGTAAAACGACTGACAGGTCTCTAATAGAATTCCAATTGAGGGGGCAAAGCGGGCGAAACGGGCTTCGTCTTCTAAAGAAAACGGTTCAGTACCAACCTTGTTAAGCAGTTGGGCCACCGCAACGACTTTGCGATCGCTACTCACAACCGGCATACACAAAATATTGCGTGTTCGATATCCAGTCTGCCTATCGGTCGCATCGCTAAACCGCTCATCAGCGTATGCGTCCGGAATGTTAACGCCCTCTCCCATAGTCGCAACGTATCCGGCAATTCCCTGGCCGATAGGAATACGAATCTCCAAGCTGTCAGATCCTGCGGCCTGAGCAATTTTAGAGCACAGTTCCTGACGATCTTCGTCCACCACAAAAATAGTGGTGCGCTCAGCCTGTAAAATTTGACCGATTTTCAGCGTAAAGGTCTCTAACAGCTCGTCCAGCATAGGCTCTAGAGACTGGTTGTTAATTAGATCGATCACCTTTAAAAACTGCTTGAAGTCGCGGGTTGTCCGCTCCAAGAAGTCAATAAAATCAGGAATCGAGAGATCCTCGACGCGTTCAGCTAAACGACCCTGGCTATGTTGTGATAACGATAAAAAAACGCTACTCGTTGAAGACTGAGCCATGATTGCTGACTTTAAAAAATAGGGAAGAAGGCACCGCCCTTAGACTTCCCGTTCCATAAAGTTTATTTGGGGTTTGAGCCTGCCTGATATCAGTACAGACAAAAGGGTACGTTTGCGTAATGGTCTGTGATAGAGCTGTTGTTACCCGACGCGGTTTCTAGAATTACTTTTTGGTATCGCTTCCTGCTAATCGTCCATCAAAGGATTAAGTTTCGACTATGCGTTTATCTGCTTACAAACAATCTCTATCGCTATTGCTATTGGTCGTCCTAACCAGCTGTCAGCCCACTATTCAAACCGTAGATCCCGTAGAAGATGCGGCTTCGAATGAAACGCAGGACAAGGTTGAGCAACCAGACATAGCAGCAGACAACACCAAAGCACCGTCAGAAGGAAGTGATAGCAGCGCAGCTGACAGCCTCAAGAAGGAGCCCATTTTCCCAGCCTTACAGCCGGGAGAATACTGCTACGTAGTAGATACCGACACGAAGACTGTTCAGGCTCGTCTGACAATCGATGCGGCAGACAGAGTAATAGGAGACGTTCAAGGCGTTATTCACAATGAGCAGGAAGGCTACTACACAAGCTACCAGCAGGCAGTAGATGGACTAATTGACGGCAGCAATCTCAATGTTGATGTAGCAACCTGGATTGAATATGACCAGCAGAATGAGCAGGCAACTTGGAAAATCAGCGAGCGTTCCCTCGACATAAAAAACGACACGCTGACAAAAGAAAACTGTGATGTTGTCAGTAAAGCTTTTCAGAACGAGGCAGGGTTGGAGGCGAGCGATCTCACCAGCAGTGCGAATCGGGTAAAGACAGAACAGGTTTACTTTAGCGGTGGTAAAAGCAGTACAACCGTTAGTAATTCAGTCGTCAGGGGCGATCGCGACGTCTATATCCTCACAGCTCAAGGCGGCCAGCAAATGTCACTGGCTATCAGCGCGACTGACGGTAGCGCGGTCTTTGATGTGGTTACACCTAGCGGCATTATTCTGGGCACAGAACTTACTGAGGAAAAGCTGCCATTGCCGCACACCGGCGATTATCAAATCATTGCAAAAAGTATGAGAGGCGATGCCACTTACGAACTAGACATTGCCATTGAATAGACATGATTGAGGTTGTTGACTACACCATCGCTTGGCCGAAAACTTTTGAGTCGCTGAAGTCCTTTGTGTGGCCTGCGCTCAAGGATATTGCTATTTCAATAGAGCATGTAGGTAGCACGTCTGTGCCCGATCTAGCAGCCAAGCCGATTATTGATATGGACGTCATCATTCCAGCCAATCAACCAGTGAGTAGCGCGATCGCACGTCTAGCTCCCTTGGGATACATTCACCGAGGCAATCTCGGCATACTAGGCCGAGATGCCTTCACTGCGCCAACTCATTTACCGGCGCATCATCTCTATGTTTGCCTGCAAGGCAGTCTCGGGCTGCAAAATCACTTAGCCGTTCGAGACTATTTACGATCACATCCTCAAGTCGCCAAAACCTACAGCGAACTCAAAAAATCACTAGCCCAACAATTTCCTCACGACATTGACCGCTACATTGCTGGCAAAACAGATTTTCTCCTCAACATCTTGCGCCAATGTGACTTTTCATCTAGCGACAGGCAAGCAATCGAAAGCATCAATCGCGGTCTCAACTAAAAGAGAATGTTCTAAAAGAGATTAATCAGGTAGCAAAGCAAACAGCTGCAACAGTCTTAGGTCACTAGATTCAGGTCGCTAGATTCAGATCGCTAGATTCAGGTCGCCAAGCAGCAAGTACAACTGCTCACCCCGCAACCTGTGTAGCGACCGCAGGCATCCGGCACACGTTCTAATAATTTTTCTGATTGCTCGACTTAAAGCGACCAACTTCAAAGTCTCTTTTTTTCGCGTGCTTAGTCTTACGCTCACTGACTCGCTTACGCCACATCTTAAAGCTTGAGCGCTTCATATGCTTACGCATCACCTCAATCACATCTTGCTCTTTCAGACCAAACTGCTGCTCAATCACATCAAATGTCGTGCGATCTTCCCAGGCCATTTCTAACACCCGGTCAATCGTTGCCGAGTCTAACTTGTCTACGTCTGGTCTTTCCGGCACTGTCCAATCATCTTGGGTGCTGTCACCTTTTATTTTGAACCCCTTCGCTTCGGCTTCCTTCAAAGCCTTTAGGCCAGGGTCCACCGTTTCCTTTTTGGCTCTCTCTTTAGATTCAGTATTCATGTACGCTCCACATCTTTGATAAAACAGACAACTCGCTCCACTTCCTGAAACCCCACTTGAGCGTGAAACCGGCAGCTCTGTTCATTTTCAATCAATACATCAGAAGCAAGCTGCGTGCAGCCATTAGCAATCGCCCACACCTCGGCCTGCTTAATCAAAGCCGCGCCAATTCCCTGACGTCGCCCACTGTCTTCGACATAAAGCCCCTCAACATAGGCCACCGGAAAATGCGTCGCGCCGGGCACGTACTCGTAGCAAACAGAGAGATTTATAAAGGCGATCGCTCGTCCCGTATCATCGCGTACCAGCCAGCCGGTATCTTTAGGAGACTGCAAAATTCCCGCCAGCTCTGCCGCCATCTCCTCTTTCGCCTTCTCAGGGCTGCCCTCTTCTCCCGGCCATAGCTTCAATGCCAAATCCACCCAGTCATCGAGATCAGCTGACGTCACTTCTGAAATCTGCAGCGGAAGAAGAACAGGCAACACTAGGCAAAATCTCCAGGTCGCGCTGCTAGGTAGCGATCGCTCTTAAGCTGAATCACCATTAGCTGCGCGGGCCGATCGCCCACACAGCCAGACACGTGGCCCTTTTGCCCTTTCTCATTTTCCTTCGTATTTTGGTCGCCACCAAAGGAGACTTCTCCAGGGCCCATCTCTACTCTTACCCCGTCCATTGTCTCGACATACCAGACGCCAGAAATTGGAACAATCCATTGCGGCCTCGGATTTTCGTGCCATTCACCGACCCAACCGACAGGCAGCGTACAAAACAGCACTTCCGCATCACCGCTCATCAATCTGTTGTTCCATTGAGGCGCGGCATCGCCACCCATACTCTCTTTTTCAAAAGCTGTCAGTTCGCACTGGCTTTGATGACTCACACCTGCTTCATCTGTCCATACATGCCAGTAGGTGAGCGTAGGTTTCTCTGATGAATAGGTCATAGCAACAGATGGGTCATAGCAGCACAACGAATAACAGCAAGATAAGCGAGAGCCAAACAAGCAACAGCAAGATAAGCAATACTGTTCAAAGAGAACGTAGCAGGATTATCGCCTGAAGCCGGGCTCCTCGCAGGAGGAGCCCGGCCACCTACAGCAGAGCCTACTCAGCGGATGGCTTTGCACCAAATAGTCCCTTGATGCTATTAATTGCACCTAGCAATCCGCGTTCGCTGCGATCGCGTTGCTTAACAGCTGCTTCAATATCCGCGTCTTTGTCGCCTTTTAATCGATAGCCGTACTCCAAGTTGCCTTGGTTCTTTTTCAGTACGGGAAACGCTCGGTAGGCACCTTGCAGCAAATCTTGTTCGCTGTGGTAGATAGCGCGACTTATCTGGGTCGAGCGGCGAACGGCGATCGCACCTACCGGGTACCACTGCTTGCCACCATCGACACGCATATACACCTCATACTCAGGCAAGCCATCCGCTTTCATTTCGTCGTACTGCTTAGACGCTTTTTCTCGCTTCTTTGTACGTTCAGACTTCGGCTTCTTGGGTGTTTTTTTCCCAAAACCAACTGGCTCAGACATAGCTTTTATTCTGTGAGGTGTATTTATTAGCAGCGCTCTAGGCCGCAAATTGAAGCAGCGCTAAGACAGCGCTTCAAAACGACGCAATAAAGCGACGTTTATAAAAGTTTACATCGCTTTAAGGATCTGCCGAAAGGAAATACCTCGCGCGATAGACCGGCAGTCCTTTTTCCTGGGTAACGCGCTCCCGATCAGTTTTGGCTGGAAAGGGACTGTCGCCAAGCCACTTGATACCGTCACGGCTAAAGGCCGGATGCTCATCAAAGCGATCGCACATTTCTACACAAACCGACTCAATATCTGACTGTAGCCACACCATCGAGTCACTTCGCACCATCAGATCGGCCAGCACACAAACCAGCTCAGGCTGAACCACTCGCCGCTTTTGGTGGCGCTTTTTAAACCAAGGATCAGGAAACTGAATGCTCACGCGCTGTAAGCCGCCAGGGTAGTTAGCCAAGACAGATCTCAGTGAATTATTGGCGTTGCAGAAAATAAAGTGAAGGTTGTGCTGATGGTCGCGATCGCGCTTCATCAAAGATCGCTCTACTAGGGGCGCTCTAATTTCTAAGCCCAAAAAATTCCAGTCGGGCAGCTGATGCGCCATCGCCCTTACAAAATCACCCTTCGCACAGCCAATGTCTAAATGCAGCGGCAGCTGAGGATTTTTGAAGACGTCACCCCAGTCTGGCGCGGCCGCTGGTGTCGAATATTTGTTACTGAGCGGATTAACATGTTGGCGAACCCGTTTGATTGCAGCCATTAATCGACGCCCCCACTTACCGCTGCTGCGTTGTTAAGCAAATAAGGAATCGGATCTGTAGGTTTTGGCCAGCTGCGGTACACAAACTGCCAGATAATTGGCGCTGCGATCGCCATCAAAATCAGCCCCATCCACCAGCGCTCTTGAACAGCCGCCACGGTCACCACATCTGCATTCTCACCGGTTCCCAGGCCCGCAAACCTATCTAAAACAACAACCGTCAAGTTATTTAGCCCATGACAAATAATCGGTACCCACAGACTCCGCGTGCGCACATACAGCAGGCCCATCACAAAACCAAACAGCGTTAGCCCGACTGGATTATTAAAATGCAGCAGGCCAAAGAGTATAGAAGACCCTATCACACCCCGACGAAGGCCCCACTTCGTTCCCCAGCGCTGAAGCAAAATACCTCGAAACACCAGCTCTTCCATCAGCGGCGCATAGATCACTAGTAAAAAGATCATCAGTGCGTCATACAGCCTTGGATAAACGCTGTCTGCACCGCTGAGCACCAGATCGGTCTCTAGCATCTGCGCTGCAAAATCAGGAGCCAGCAAAGACACGATGAAAAAAACGACTGAGAAGCTGCCCATCGAGAACATCAATAGGCTCACGACTAGCAGCATCAGGTAAAGCCAAGAAAACTGAGGGAGCCGTCGCCCTATCACGTCCCATAGCCGCAGCCCGTGAGAATGCCCCACACTCAAAATAACGCCCACAACCACCAGCCAAATCGCGATAGACAATACAGGCATCGAAAGCGGATCGTCCCAGGGCCAAGGCAAAAGTTGATACTGCCCCATATAGGCATAGCCCAACCCAATCACCGCACTGGCAATTAAGTAAGAACCTAAAACTAAATAGCGGCTTAGCAGCGTTGAGAATGGATTCATAGCCCCAATTATAGAGGGAGCGGGGAGACGCCAGTAAATTCACTCAGCTGAGAAATCGCCCTTGAAAATTACCACACGAAAACTGCCACATTTAGATATCAGGGTCAACCAAAGTTGCTAAAGTAACTGGGTAGTCAGGCCTTGCTCAGGCTCAAACTCATAGAAAGTGCCTTCAATTCCCCCTGCTGACGACCCTTCAGAAAACTCACCTTCTTCGCCGGACCCCAAAGAAACAGACCAAGGATCAGCGGCCAGTGAAGACGTTGAAGCTCAGTCTTCCCTTTCGTTTCCCTGGTTCTGGCTGGGTACGTTTGTCGGCACCGTTTTTGGTGGCATTGGGCTAGGACTCTTGGTCTGGGGCTGGATATTCGTTCAAGAGGACCTTTCGCCCCTAGTCGCAAGGCTGCTCAGCGACTATTTGGGTCGTCCTGTTGAGCTAGGCGAAGTAGAGAATGTTACGTTTGGCAGTGCTCAAGTGGGGGCGTCGTACATTGGCCCTTCAGCAGAAGATCCAACCACGCTCACCGCAGACACGGTCATCGTTGAAGTCGATCTGCTCAAAACCCTATTCACCTCTGAGCTAGGGCTCGATCTTACTGTCGTTGGCGCAGAAGGCTATTTAGCCCAAGATACCGAACGAGGTTGGCTCAATCTTGTCTTACCAGAACGAGAAGAACCTGACCGGCCCAATCGCTTTGACATCAGCGTTGATGACCTTCGCTTACAAGACTCTGAATTAACGCTGGTCCCTCTACCTCCGATTGGTAGTGAACCCGAGCCTATTTTGTTAGAGCAGGTCAGAGGCACACTCAACACCGAAAAAAAAGCGATCGCAGGCAAAGAGCCGGTGCTCGTTCGCTTTGAGGTGACTGGCGAGCCGCTCGATGGCGGAGAAATCACCCTCAAAGGTGAGGTCACCCCAATTGAGGCAGTCGCTACAACTGATGAGGATGGCAACGTCATAGAGCCGGAAAATGAGGTTGCCTTTGCGACTAACTTCTTCATCCAAGCCGATGAAGCACCGCTAGCAGATATCATCGACTTCACACTGCCAACAATTGATCAGGAGCTAGCGACAGAAGCGGTCACGATCGAGTCTGGTGATGTCAGCGGCATTATGGAAATGTCGTTTCGTCCCAATGATTTTGACTACTCGGGTACTATCCAGGCCAAAAATGCCGACATTGCTACGGATATTCTCCCCCTACCTATTGAAAACGCATCTGGGGAAACGCAGTTTGAAGGAAATCTGTGGACTGTCGATCGCCTCAGCGGCGATTACGGTGCTATCAAAAACGTGGTTGCCGAAGGGCTGATTGATTTTGATAATGGCTACGACCTAACCGCAGTTAAAAACAATGTCTCGGTAGATGCGTTTAGCCGCACCATCGATTTGGAGCTTCCAGTGCCAACAGAAGGTACTTTTGATGCGACAGCTTCAATGACTGGCCCGCTCGACAATCCGCTGTTTGAGGGCAACGCGACGGCTGATGGATCTGTCTTTGTAGACAAGCTCACATTCACCAGCGCCTCTACCGATTTTTTACTGCAAGGCCAGCAGCTCTCGCTTGTTAATATTGCCGCGACACCGAGTACAGGCGGGTCAATACAGGGTAACGGACAGGTGCGGCTCGGTGAAGGAACGCCTTTTACCTTTGACCTAGCAGGGCGAGACCTGCCAGCAAACGAGCTAGCCGCTTTCTATGATCTCAATCCAGGGTTTGCCATCGGGCTAGTCTCTGCCGATGCAGCCGTCGTTGGTAACAGCGGCGTTATTACCACCGTTGTTGACTGGAATGCACCCAACGCGCTGTATCCCGGTTCTGGCAAGATAGATATCACCAACGGAACAGATCTCCGATTTAGAGAGACTGTTGTCGCGGTCGGCGGTGGGTCGGTTACTGGATCAGGCAGTTTGATCGATCAAATTTGGGATGCGGACGTCAACGTTCAAGCTGTTCAGCTCAGCGCTTTCTCAGAAGAGTTACGAGGAGATGTCAGCGGGCAGTTTCAGCTAGAAGGCACGACGGCAGATACGCGGCTTGAGGCGATCGCAGCGCAAGGAAATATCACGTTTTCCGAAGGTCTTGCGGCCTTCAGTTCTCAGTTCGACACGCTCAATAGTCCCCTCTCTGCTCAAGTCGCCTGGAATGGGAATAACATTCAAGTCTTTCAGGCCAACGCTGCGCGCCTGAGTGCTAACGGCACGCTAACGCCCGCTTTTAGCAACGGCAGCTTTAGCGGGCTCGAAAGCTTTGGTCTCAACGTCACCGCTCAAGACTACGCCCTCGCCGAACTTCCTTTTCCAATTCCAGATGTTCTCTCGCTTACAGGCCGCAGCAACGTCACCGGCAGACTCACAGGAAGCCCTACAGCGCCCAACTTTAGAGGAGACATTCAGCTAGCGGATCTAGTGGTGAATAGTCTGGCATTCGAACCACAGCTAGCAGGCACCATAGACTACACAACCGCTGCTGGGCTAGCACTTAACGTTGCAGGTAGTAGCGACAGAATTGCGCTGAACGCAGGCCCCTTTGAAGCAAATAATCTTGAGACAAACAGTGACGCTATTCCCCCTCTCGACTTCAATGTAAATTGGCAGGGCGCAGTGGCCCAAGGTCGCACCCGAGGAGACTTGCTCTCTGTAACCGCAGATAATTTTCCGCTCGCAGCCCTTAACTTTCCAGCGGACGGTGTGGCTGGCATCGGTCAGCTGCGTGGCACTCTTTCTACGCCAGATCTGGTGGTTAACCTCGCTGATGCTAGTCTCAACGGCAACATTGCAATTGATCAGCTAGGCGTTGGCTATATCAGCGCCGGGCAGCTCGTCGGCCAGGTCAGCTACGTTAACGATTCAGCCACTTTTACCAACGGTGAGCTTAGACTCAGCGATAACCTTTACACGGTCACAGGTAGTCTGTCATTAGCAGGGACTACCCCCACTTACAATGCGAGCATCAACACCTCAGATGGCGATGTTCAAGATTTGCTCACCGCACTTTCTATCTACACGCTAGAAGACTTTCGCCGAGGGCTTACGCCGCCCGACTGGCTAGAAGACCCACTGTCTCAAGCTGACTTAGAAGCACTGTTGACCACTGTCAGTGCAGGAGTAGCTTCGCAAACGGCACTCGATCAACAGCTCGATCGCCTAGCCGAAATTGATGAGCTAGAAGATGCAAATGCGATCGCCAACGCGGCCCAACCGCTCCCACCCTTACAAGAACTCGAAGGTCCCTTTGCAGGAAACCTGCAGCTCAGCGGCAGCGGCAGTGATTTTCAACTCGATTTTGACCTCACTGGCGAGCAATGGCACTGGGGTGAAAACTACAGCGCTGATACGATGATCGCCAAAGGGGCGCTCACCCCTAATATCTTGACGCTGGCCCCCGTTCGCTTTTCCTCATCTGTCAATTTTCCGGTTGCAGGCATCGATTCTACCGATGCCGAGTCCACTGATGACGAAGCCACTAACACCGATACAGCCGACACCAACAGTCCACCTAACACCACACAGCCGTCCACCGAAGCTTCTGTTGATCTCGCTGGGCAGTTTGTCTTTGGCCAAGACACCGAGCTCACCTCCGACTTGCAGGCCAATATCCAAAATGTAGACATCACCGCACTGCGCGACATTTTAGAACTCCCCGTCGATATTGCGGGCCGAGCGAATGGCCTAGCAACACTAAGCGGCACGCTCGCAAACCCGCAGCTCAGAGGCTTTACAGAGCTGAACGCCGCATCTATCAACAACACTCCGATCGATTCAGCTACGGCCGAGTTCCTTTACCGCAATGCCAGACTCATCCTTAGCAGCGCTCTTACTACAGACAATTCAGAAAACCCGCTAACTCTCAGCGCTCAGATTCCCTACGCGTTCAACTTTATGGACACCCAGGCCGACAGCGAAGATATCAATATCGATATCAGCGTTAAAGATGACGGACTGGCGCTGTTAAACATTTTTAGCAATCAGGTTGCCTGGGAATCCGGAGAAGGGCAGGTCAATTTAGCGGTAGGCGGCACGCTGTCTGATATTGAAATTGCAGGTAATGCGTCCCTAAACAATGCAGTGATCAGCGCAGCCGTCTTACCCGAACCGCTTACCAACGTTAACGGCAGCGCCGACTTTATTGACGATCAGATTATCGTCGAAGCGCTTAACGGGCAATTCAGCGATGGCCAACTCACCGCAGCTGGCATTTTCCCACTTAGAACATCCATCGTAAAAGGCATTGAACTGGCAGCACCTATGCCTACTTCACCGAGGTCAGATATAGCAGCATCACCCCCAGATACACCCGCAGATACACCCGCAGATACACCCCCAGAAGCAAACACAACTGGGCAATCCGCCGAACAATCCGCCGAACAACCAGTCGAGGAACCGACCGAACCACCTATTGAACAGCCTGCGAATCCACTCTTTCCTCGACCGCTGGCCCCGACGCTACCGCTCACTGTGAATTTGGAAAATATTGATTTGGAGCTAGATG
>CALDSK010000018.1 GCA_937911865.1 uncultured Synechococcus sp. | reverse complement strand
CCGCCCTTCTGTAGCACTCGCATAATTTCTAAGGCACTGACCTTCCCAAGCTTCAGCGAGCCAGCCACCCGTAGCATGTCGTCCCAAGAGTTTTCAATAAGATGCACCTTCACCTTCTGACGAGCTATCCCGTCAAGTACGCCGTAGTGGGCCTTCGAGTCGAGTCGCCAGAAGCGAGCCTCACCCGTGTCAGCAAGGCGCGGACTGAACTGATAGCCCAGTAACCAGAACAGACCAAAGACGATATCGCTGTAACCTGCTGTATCCGTCATCAGCTCACGCGGCCTCAACCCTGTCCGCTGCTCCAGCAGCCCAACCAACACCACCAACGAATCTCTCAGCGTCCCGGTCACCACCAAACCGTGAAACCCAGCAAACAAATCTGAGACAAAGTTGTAGTAGGTGATGCCCCGCCCGCTGCTGAAATACTTGCGATTGGGGCCAGCGTTCAACGTCTTTACCGGCACGACAAACCGCAGACCATCGGCAGACGCGACCTCACCGCCACCCCAGGCCTGAACAAAAGGGACATTTCTCTGCGCATTCACCAAGCAAGCATTCGATTCAACGAGTGTTTCAGCCCGGATATAGTGCTGTTTCACCCAGGCCAAACGATGCTTCGTTAACGCAGGCGTATCCTTGCGCTGTAACGGTCTGAGTCCAATGTTGCAAGCCATCGCCACCAAGACAGCGCAGAGGCTAGTGGTGAGGTTATCCGCGCGAGCACCCTCCTCATGGGCATGAGAAAAAGCATCGAGAAAGCCCGTTTTTTCATGAATCTCTAGCAGCACTTCCGGCAGATCCACCCGAGGCAGCAGGGCCGTCACCTGCTGCTTAAGCGATCGCAAATTTTCAGACTCTTCTAGTTTCTCTAATGGGCTAATGGTCAGCGTCGGTCGCCTATTCTCTTCCTCAACAATCTGTACAGCATCATTGTTGGGCAGATTCTGTGCTGTCCGGTGGTAGGCATCATTGAGCTGCTGTTTTAGTTGCGTTAATTTCTCATCAGGCTGCGGCGCAAGATTCAACGTGCGACAAACCTGACTGCGCACGGCCACCCACTCACGACCCTGAATCAACTTTTCCTGTGGGTTGCTCCACTGCACACTCGGAGACACATACAAGTCTCGGCAGCGCAGCCCATTCATCAGCTGTTCCAACACACAGAAAGTGTAGGCACGGCGATCAACTTCACCTGGCGCTGGAGATACCCAACGCCACCAGCCTTTAGTGACAATCGATAAAGGAGCCTCCGTCATGACAGGCTTACGCTTGCCCTCAATCGATTTGAGAAAGGTCAGCGCCGCTAGAATGTCTTGCCCTGCCTGGGTTGCCTGGAAGTCAATCGTATTCAGCAGCGTCGGCAGGAATAACCGCACGGTACGCCAGCGACTCAAAATCTCAGGGTAGTATTGGTCATCCGGTGGGCGGGCAATGGCCTCCACCTGCTCGACCGCCGCTGCTAGCTGCGCTTGGGGCACCTGAGCAAAGATCGTTTCCCGCAGCTGAGTCGCCGCCTGCTCTGGGGCCAAAAGAATGGCACAAGCCGTACTCAATTTCAGCGCCGCCGCATCTAAATCTTTGAGCGTCCGCAGCCTTTCTTTCTTGCCTTGATTGGCTGATTTGGACAACAACTCTTTTGTGAGTAGCTCTAGAACCGTCAGTGCGTCATCCTGGGCTGTCGCTTCGACATCGCGGACGAAGGCCAGCAACGTCGCTGTCCGCCGAGCCCTCGGCATCCGTTGAATCGTTTGGGCGCGGGAAGTAAATGCAGCTCGTGACAACACCTTCAATCGGCTAGGCGGAACATTGGGCATCACCAGATGGCTGACGCCAATATCCCGGATTCGCTTTAGCCGATGAAGCGCCGCCACCAGCACCGGGGCGCTATGGCGCGTTGGTGAGCGTCGGAGCTGATCAAGCACCGTTTGCCTAGCATCCTCATCCACTTTGAGAATGGCGTCCAGGCGTTGGCACTGCTCAGCTGTCGGTAGACGTGACAAGACCTTCCATACCCGCTGTGACACCCGCTCCCGCACGGCTGCTACCAGCCGTTCTAAGACGCTAACGCCAGGGAGTAAAATCTTCTGCTCCAGCAGCTGCGTCGTCGCAATGTCAAAGAGAACACTGGGGCCTTCTGTGCCTACCCAGGCACGAGCATAGAGCCAACGAAGAAACCGCCAGTGTGCTGGTTGGGCGCTGAAATCCTGATAGCCATAGTGACGCTGGATCAGATCAGCATGTCCCCAGCGGGTTTCCTCACGTTCCAGATAAGCTGGTAGGCTACTGGTGTCGGCAATCTTTAGCTGCTGTGCCAAATAGTCAATAACGTTGGGTGGCACTTCAATCGGATTGACCAGGAAGGTGCCCAAGAATCGCACCGTTCCCAGCTGCACCGCAAATCCCAGTCGATTATGGTCACCGCGCCGTGCCCTCACCAATCGGCAGTCAGCATCATCGAGATGGAAATAGCGGTTAAGTTGAATATCTGTAGGTGTGCCCTAATAGCACCCATAGCTTTGTTGTTGTTCTACCGTTAGAAAACGAACAGGCATATCGGCAACAGCAACAACTTACTGTAATAATTTGTACCAGTCAGAGTATAGTCTAATTGGTACACTGAAACGCAACGGCACAGCAAGGGTTTCAGCCCTCCATTCTCAGAGGGGTTTAATTGGTACAAAAAACGGTTGCCATTTATTGTCGCGTTTCAACAACAGAC
>CALDSK010000017.1 GCA_937911865.1 uncultured Synechococcus sp. | reverse complement strand
TGCTCAGGTCGATTCCTCATGATCTAACTGAGTTTAACGGCTATATCTTCTGATATAGCTCATAACAGCCTAGCTGATCCCCGGATGATATGAGCGCAACAACGCTCATACACGCCTATGCGTAGAAGCCGCGCAAATTTTGGCAGATACGGCGATCGCGCACTCGGCATCAAGGTGGAAGAAGCATTTGACGCGTCACACAGGCAGGCTGAAGCAACCGAACAATCTAGTTATATTAACTTTACCGCCCACTTTCTACAGCATCAGTGAAGGCACTAAACCTCTGATAGCTCTAAAACCTCAATGCTGTATTGCTCCGCAATAGCCGATTGTTTTACATCAGCCGATAACAGCGGTAATGCCTGCTGCTGTGCCAGTGCGATATACAGGCAATCTTGTAACGGGTGCTGATACTTTACAGCAAGGCTAAACGCTTGATGTTCAATAGCGTCATCATGCACTAGCTTAACCAGACCTTTGTTTAACCGGGCGTGCCACAACGCATTGAGCCTATCAGCAGAGCCAGCTTCAAGATCGTAAAACCGCACGGCCTTAGCTATAGCAGAGGACACTTCCATACGAATTAAAGCTGGTGCACTGAATACCAGTCCCCTCTTCAACAAGGCATCTGCCTGTAAACTATCCTCCTCTTTCAGAAACCATTCGGAAGCAATACTGGCATCAATAATCATGCCAATTAAGCATCCCGATCTTCACGTATTAGAGTCGCCCCTGAACCAGCTGGTAGGCGTGGATGCTTTGCCCAAGCTTCCTCTCTAGCAGCCACGATCATGTCATGAGACTCAAGCATCACGGCTTTAGCATCTTCAGTCAATAGCTGCCTGATATACGGTTCCAGCGTTTTAAAGCCTGCTGTTCGTGCCCGACTTTGCAATCGCACGATGACTGCATCATCCAGATTTCGAACGCTTAAGTTAGCCATATCTCACAAACTATCAAATTGATTTCAAAAGTCAATTTGAAAATGCTGTCATTTCGTAGAGATACCAGGACGAAGGAGACGTTTTTCTTTAATTTGAAAATGACTAAGAAAATATGAGGCAGACAGACAGAAAAACACTTTTTTCATACGAATGAGGTCGTTTATCATCACACAAGATTTGAAATTTTGCGCTTATAAAATCATCATTAGAGCATTATTTGAAACGAAGCTCTAAATTTTCCCACAGAGTCTCTATATTGAGGTTTACCGTACAATCTATGTAAATTAGAAATCCACCCATCTGACGGCTCACCTCGCCAGAATAAGCCCTATATTTAATAGTTAATATTCTATTAATATCTACATTCAGCTGAAATCTTTGCTTTACCAGTTGATTATCGAAATCTGTCTCTCTTCCACATGTTGTTGTTTACAACAACAAACATAAACATAAGTACTTTTAGGGGATATTCTAAATAGTTGATTTCCTTATGTAAATCCCGCCAAAAGGTATACGAGTTCGGGGGAAAAGTATACGGATTCGGGGAGGTGCTTTATAAGCTATTGAAAATAAGAAAATAATTTTTTCAAAGGTATACGAGTTCGGGGCGAAAGGTATACGAGTTCGGGGAAGAGAAAATTACTATTATCAAATCTGGAAAGGTAACATTTTTTTGGTTGTAAGCAGCGACCTTATTCGGTACTCAATTTGTCTATCTATGGATGACAGCAACCTGCAACGTTACCTCAACAAACCAACGGCAGCAATTCATATTCCAAATAGCTTCACTGCGACCGAACGCAAGCTAGTCAATATCTGTTTATTTGAGGGTCTAAAAGACAACTTTGGCAGCGAAGTCTATCTTGTTGATGTCAAACGCACATTAGAATTTCTAGGGTGTGACAGAACTAAAAATACACATTGGCTAAAGAATCAGCTTTTCAGCGCACTACTTAGCAAGATCATCAGATGGAACGTTCTCAAAGCAGATAAGACGCTTCAAGAGTGGTCTTGTACTTTTTTGAGCGGCTATGTCCATGAACCTGAAGATGGCACATTGGGTTTTTCGTTCAATCCGTTGGCTGTAAAGCAATTTCAGCAACGGCAGCTCTATTCTCGATTGCTTTTACAGATGCAGGTACCCTTTAAAAGTGGACACGCATTAGCTCTTTACGAGTATCTCAATGATGCAATGCAACGCCACAAGGGTGATGAACTAACCACAGGGTTACGGTTGAATGATCTGAGACTATTACTAGGCGTAAGTGATACACAATATCTAGAATTCAAACATTTAAATCAACGTGCTATCAAGCCAGCTTTTGAAGAAATTAATAAACATACTGATATTGAGGTGACCCGTAAACTCATTAGAGAGAACCGCAACGTTGCCGGCTTACAGATAGTCGTGAAGAGAAAACAAAATTTCCAGCCTACTCTCGATCTTAAGCTCACGCCTGGCCAATTGAGTGAGAAACCGGTATCAGATGAAGCTAAGCTGCTGATTGACTACGGTGTGACTAGCAATAAAGCCGTAAAAATGGCTGAGCTATACGAAACAGACAAAATTGTGCGTAATGTTCATTACACAATAAATAGAGCAGAAAAATCTACTATCAAAAACTTCCCTTCCTACTTGGTTAAAGCGATTACTGACGACTATGCAAAGTGTGAAAGCGGTCAGAATGAAATTGATATCAAGGAAGAATGGTCAAAATACAGGTTCCTAAAAGCCGAAGAGTATTTTAATAAAATGAAAAATACGGAGCAAGAATTACTGCGTTCAGAGTATATTCAAACAATCAAAAATAATAAACCGTCTTCATTGGTCCGCCAAAAATTTGAGCACGACGGTGGTTGGAACAGTCGGTTTATAGAAAACGATTTCCGAAATAAAGTATTAATTACATTGTTAAAGAAGCCAGAAGAACTTTGTATAGAAACGTTTCAAGAGTTCTGGCCGCAACACCAACTCAAGATAATGCTGGAAGATAAGCAAAAAACTGTTAGAAGTAATCAAAAAAGTAACGGCTGCGTATCAGTTTCGGCAAGATGAAACGTCACTCAGCCACTTACAGCCTAAATATTGGAATCTAAAACTGTGATTATTACCATAGCGGGATATAAGGGTGGCATTGGAAAGACGACAACTGCCGTTCATTTAGCAGCTGTCATGAATAAGAATGCAACTACTCTGTTGATTGATGCTGATGAAAATCGCTCAGCAGTGTCTTGGGCACGTCAAAAAAAGCTTCCATTCAACGTAGCAACTGAAAGCACTGCACCAATGGCTTTCACCAAAATAAGGCCTGAACATACGGTTATAGATACAAAGGCTAGACCTTCCGCCGAGGATTTAGAGGAAATATCAGAAGCATGCGATTTAATAATTTTGCCTACTACGACTCGGCCTATGGATTTTGAAGCGCTGATTAAAACCGTTGAAAAGATAAAGGCAATTGATATGCCTTATAAAGTTCTTCTGAACATGGTGCCTCCTAACTCTACCCGGAAGTCAAGCGACATAACAGAGGTTTTAGAGGGAGCAAATATACCAGTTTTCAAAACAATAGTTTATCGCTACAGCTTTATCGAGCAGTTGCCACTGGATGGCATTTTGGCTTCACAAGCCAAGGACGATAACGCGCAAAAGGTTTGGAAGCAATATCGCAGTATTGGAAAGGAAATCTTCGGATGAGTACAAAATCGAAACTAGCCGGAATGATGAATGCAGCTAAGTCTGCTTCTAAAGAAAACTCTGACAACTTGGGTTCAAGGGGCGGTCAAATACATAGGATACGGAACATTGAGGTTTCAAAAATTTATGCAAATCCTGAACAGCACCGTAAGTACTTCGACCCTGACGCACAGCAGAAACTTAAGAACGCTATTGAGAAAAATGGATTCAAAGGGGCAATCCTTTTAAGGCCGCTACCCGAAAATTTAAGCGATCAAGCTAATAAGGAACATGAGTACGAGCTTGTTTACGGCGAATCTAGGCTTCGTGCTGTTATAGCCTTAAGTTGGGATATCATCCCTGCGACAATTGAAGACCTTTCAGATGAAGAAGTCCATCGCATTCGTTTAGACGAAAATCTCGTAAGGAAGGATCTAAATCCAATAGAAGAAATGGAAGGTCTGCTGGAAGTTGCTGCTGACGAGCTAAAAGTATCAAAACAGCAAGTGCTTTCTCTATTAGACGAAGTTGATAACGCCTTAAAACGCAACAAGAAGGTGACGGGTGATATCGCCCGTCAATCGAAACAGTTCACATCTGTATTGGATTACTACAACAAGGGTTCGCTAAGCGGCTTTCGTACCAAGTATAGGAAGATACAGAGGCTGCCAGATGATATAAAAAAAGCTGTCACTGAATCTTTAGATTGGTCTAAAGCCGTCGAGATAGCGCCTATAAAAGATCCAAACGAGCGGTCAAAAGTATTAAGTTGGGCAATTGCAAACAACCCTTCTATTGTACAAATTCGTCAAAAGCGTAAAGAAATAAAAGCGAAAGCGGCAAACGGGAACCATCAAGGTACTGGAACCGAAGTAAAGGAACGGCTCTATAAATCATTGAAACGTGTGAAAAACTCTGATGTTTGGGAAAATCCTGAAAAGGTACAAAAGCTGAAAAAATTGACAGCAGAGTTTGAATCTATCTTCGGTATCAAGTCGTAACTATTATGTTCCGATACCGAAAACAATAGTTATTTCAGCATTGGGCGACGTCCAATTGCCTGTAGTCGCTACCTGATTTCAATGTTATCGATTCAACCGTTCTAGCCGCCGCTGCTGCATTGACTCCTGCACCTCTTCCGTACGGCGTTTTTGGTCAGCTTCCACAGCCGATGCACCACCTAAACCAGGCGCATCCAGGACACCGGTATAGGGGTCAATATAAGCCCGCGATCGAGCATCAATAATTTGCTCCGTAGTCGGCGTAGGGGAGGGTAGGTGCCGCACAAAATCAGCCCCGGCTTGCGGCGACTGATTCCACAAATCCAGCGCAGACGACAGCGCATCTTTTGATAACGGCTGCCCAAACTTCTCTACAGCCTGCGCCTGAATATCCTTCTCAGCTGCTCGCAGTCGAGTCAGCTGTCGCCGGTCAGCATCTTCAGGCGAATCCGCTCCATGCTGATAAGAAAACGTCCCTAAGTTATCAGCCCCATTACCAGGATCTGTATGGCCGTAGTAATGGTGGTTAGGCGCACAGTCACTATCCCGTGTCCCTTCAGCAGCGCCAATACTACAGGTAAGCTCACGATCACTTAGAGAGGGTTTAGCCGGTTTACCTGTAAGGAACGGCTCAATCTCTTCTTTGGTTGGTTCAAGCTTATCTTCACGTCTAACATCCAGATGCGCACCGGTACCGGTGCCACTGCTGCCGGTGCGGGCAAAGGTAGCACCCTGATTGAAAGTGCCGCTGGCGCAACTCGATAGGTGAAGTAGCTTAAGCTGGTTGCCATCTTGCATGGTGACAGTAGCCACTTCGCCACCACCGTCTGCATCCCACCAGCACATAACTTTAACTGGCTCCGGTGCTAGCAACTTGGTGCCAACAGGAGTGGCAAGGTCAACACCGTAATGCGGTTCTATAACGCCTCTTACAGGATGAACACGCTGTAGGTCGTATGTACTACTAACTTGATAACCTGCAACTGTGTCACCTTCTTGCAGGTAAGTAATTTCGTTTGTTTGTAAGGTAGCTCGTGGCCTGTAGTAATTAATCAGGCGGTCGGCTGCGGCATTGCCTGCCGGCCAAAGAATAAGCGCCAGCGGCAACAGCCGGTAGAAGTTGATATGGATATCGGTATCAATTTTCAGGCGCATTGGTAGCGACCTTCCACAGTGCTAGAACTTCGGCAGCAACAGCCTGACCGCTGACTTCGGTAACGCCCAGGTGAAAAACCAAATAACCGGGGGCGCATAGGTCAGAAACCAGTGCCGCCCAAATCAACCAGGTAAGCGGGGTAACGCGTCGCAGGAAGCGTTTAGCGGCGTAGCATCGACCGCGCATGTAGCGGGGAAGGGCACCCATCATGGCTGTCACCTCCTGCTAGATGCGGTAGTTCGCACCACGACGAACGCCTTGCTCTTCCGCCTGATTCATTAGCTCTTCCCGGAACGCTTTTGCTTCACGGACACGGGCGTCTAAAATCGCTTGCTGGTTTTGCAAATCAGGAATACGCCGTTTCAGAGAGGCTTTGTTGTCGTCGGCCATCACATTGATTAGCTCGTCGCCAAAGCACAGCAACGTTGCAAAAAAGAACGCCGTTAAGTTGGCAATCCATCCCCATTCGGGAACGCCGGGAACGGCAAAGGCGATCGCACCCAGACCGCGCCCGTCAACGCCAATCATATTGGTGCCGACATTGAGGGCATAGACGGCAACCACAATCACGACAAGAAAACCCCAACGACACCACTCACTAGCAGTAATAGTGCCATCTCTGTCCTTATCAGGAGTTAGGAAGCCACCAATACGGCGGTTAAAGATAGCTGTGTTCACCTGCCACTGTGTGGCAGCAATCAACAATGTCAGCCCTAGCGCCATTTGGGGCGAACTACCAAATGTATTGAGCACATCGAAACTAAACCAGCTATCCAGCGCCAGTATCACGATGGACACCGCATAGCACAGCCGGTGCAAACGTAACTGTCGCTTGGCAGCATCCAGGCTTTTGGTAACCCGGTCATAGTCATTGAGTAGATAGTTGACGCGATCGTCGGCTGTCGTATTGTCTTGCCGGGAGTGTCGCGTCTGGTGATCTTGTTTGATTCTCATGGCAATTCCAAAAAAGGGGTAGTACGGGGGGGGAAGGCGAGTAAAAAACGAGTAATTGAGGAGAGACACAAGGCCCCTATGGCGGGGTGCCACCGTGGCGGCCACGACTGACCACAAAGGCTGAAATCCGCGCCACGCCTAGCGCCACAGCTGCCATGGAGTTTTTTAGCTGTGGTCGCCTGTGGTCAGTCGTGGCCAAGTCGTGGTCATTTTGTGGTCAACGGTGGCGGCTTTATTCGAGAACAAAAAATGTGTGCTGGGTGGTCTGCGACAGCCAGCCTTTCATGACGGCTTTATCGCAAAGGCTGAGGTACTGGGTTTCTGAACGCTCCACCTTTTCCCGGAAAATGCGAGCGTTTTTGTACATCTGCAAGGTGATGGTTTCGCCTACTTTTTTATCCAACCACTGGCGGAACAGCTGTAGCTCCTCTGATAACGGCACAGGGGTAGGCAGCGTTGCCGGTTTACGGGCGATGTCGGCATCAGCCGTGGCAACGGCGGCCTCAACTAGGGCTGTCGTACCCAGAGGGCGCCACTTGTTGTTGATAAAAGCAATGCGGGATGCATCTGAATCTTCGGGCGGCGGCGATAAAACGCGAGGATAGTTTTGGTTGACCTGGCTATACAGCTCCCAGCTGAAAGTCAGTTCCTGGCCTTTCCAGTGCGCCGTGTGGCCCGGTGCTATACCCACTAGGCAAACGGACAGCTTTTTAACGGCTTTGCCGAAGTCCTCCATGGTGCCGGCCACGATTTCAGAGGCAATGGTGTAAATAGCCTTATCGCGCTGCATCCCGCTGGAAGAGAAGCCGGTAATTTTAGTCGCCAGGCTTTTGATTAACGGCTCTAGTAGCGCTATATGTTCGCTGTAGCTGGCGGTCATCGGTGCCCATTCATCGACGATCAGTATGGATGGGGAACGATCATTCATAAAGGCATCAACCAGCGCTGTAGCGCGTTTTATAAGCTGCTCAGCCTCAACAGGGTCGGTTATATAGGTTAGGTCACCGTGGACGGCGCTACACCCCTGCCAATAGAAGCTATCAGCCGGACCAAAACTGTTGAGGTTGAGCGAATAAACATTGATGCCTTGCTTTGCCAGCTTCTGCATGGCGCTGGCCACTAAATTTGTTTTTCCCGTACGCTGGAAGCCGTAAAACGCCCTGGATAGAAAAGGTGACTTTAGAAGCACCTCCAGCGCCGTTTGTTGTTGCATCGCCGCCGCCTGCGACGTTTGCAAATTCTCTCTACTGATGCGATCGGGTAGGTCGCTAGCAGTGGGTAGCGTAGGGGCATTTAGTACGCGACGTTTGGGCTGCTGCGCATCCGCAGCAGCTGGTGCAGAAGATGAGCCGGAAGGTAGGGCAGGGGATAGCGCAGGTACCGTAACGGTTTCGCCCATCAGCCGTTGCATCCAGGGTTTGCTTTCAAAGCGTTCCAGCAGCCAAACGCCGCCAGCTAATAGCAGCGCCAAAAAGACAACCGCACCCGCACCGGCATCCTGACTGCTGTTTGCATCAGGCGCATTCTTCAAACGCTCAACGTTGCGGTCTAGGGGCGACATATCATCAGAGGCTTCCATGCCGGTAGCATCCCCAACGGCTTGCCACGGCACCACTTCACCGTCGATAACGCAAAAACCTAGTGCGTCTAGCTGCGTGAGGGCTTTGCTGATTTCCATGCCGGTGGGTAGGCCGTACCAGCTTTGGTGCTGGCCGCCGATCACCGGCCCCCAGCCGGTAAAGGACGGATTGGTTGCACTTAACTGTGGGATGAGTTGCAGACAGCTGGGGCGGTAAGGATACTTGCCTTCCAGTGTGGCAGGGGGCTGTTGTTGTTTTACAGGGATTGACTGTGCTTTTGCCGATTGGCTAGACAGGATAATGGCCAAAGCCATGGAAAGGGAACAAGTTAGCAAGCATATAGGGTGTTTCATGGCGTAAACAGGAGACGGCTCCTGATATAGGTGCAAATTCTTAAAGCGGGTCATGACGGCTGTTTTGTGCACCAGTCATCTTGTCAGTAAGCGTCTCAGAGGCTTCCGTTGATGGAGTTGTTACGGTCGCATCAGCAGTTACCGTGCTTACGGTGCTGCAATCCGAGTCATGGTCTGGTAGGGCGTAATCCCAATCATCGGTATTTAAACGACGGGTGATGTCGGCTTCACTCAAGTTGGCAGGAAGCGCCCATGGTTGGCCTTTAACAATGACAGCTTGTGTTTGTTGCATGGTTGTCTTTTCTCCTGTTTTAGCTCTGTGTAGCTGGTTATGCTTCGGGTTCGGGCAAATGATGAACAGGCAGCCCCTGTTGGTTTACGCGAAAAATCGCTTCTTCGTGGTTGCATTCATCAACGAGCAACGAAAGCTGAAAAATGGCATCAGCAGTGGCAAAGCGTTCTGAGGCAAAGCCATCTTCTGAACAAAAGTCTTCGCAATCGGTTCCGATCACCCCTTCCCAGTGCCAACGGCCATCATCGGCTTGTTCAAGCGTAAAATCGCCGTCCAGCTCAAAAGGGCAGATGGCTGGCAGCGGAATAAGATAGTTTGGCACTTGGGTTTTGAAACAAGTATTGACACCATCTTCCTGTGACAGGTTCAGCGTTTCAAGTTGCCGCTGAGCGCTGCTACAAGCGTCTTCGTAGGTCAATGCGCCTTCATCGCTTTCCCATTGGGCAAAGGCTCCCAAACCCTCCCAGTGCCACGGATAAGGGCCATTGCCTAGTTTTCTGACGCTAAAATCGCGCCCTTCGGTTAGGTCAGATTGAAAGTTGTCATCTATCGGTGGATGCTGTTGCATATTGAATTTTTGAAGTGAATTGTTGAGGGAACACTGGCCTTCTGTCAGAAAGGCAATCAATTGCTGTTGTTCAATTAACAGGCGCTTAAAGCGTTGTAGCGCCTGACTTTGTGGATGGTGCATCGCTCAGAGTAGCAGGGCTAAAAGTGAGTCAATAGCGTTGTTATAAGCGTCATCCTCAAGCTCAAATACAGTATCTGAGCAGTAGCGATCAAAAACGCCCAGGCCGCTCCAAGACCAGCCCGAGCCATCTAGATAAAGCTCAAAGTGCTTGTCTTTCGTAAGGGAAATCGTTTGTAAGGCCATAGCTAGAGCTTTTTGTTGCTTTGACAAGATATTGAGGCAGGGGATACCATGACCGGCTAAACGCCGGTTTAGGTGCGACAACAGTTGTCGCCTATGTATAGAATCGGAACAATTTTGTCCTTTAAGGCTATATGCATTGATAT
>CALDSK010000016.1 GCA_937911865.1 uncultured Synechococcus sp. | reverse complement strand
CCAGCCTAGCTCTCAGCCTTAAAGGACAAAATTGTTCCGATTCTATACATAGGCGTTGTTGCTATAAGTGCAGTAAAAACAGCTGGTTGAAGCGCTTTTTAGAGTTAACAGCTAACCTTCAAGGCATTCCTGACCGCGACAGAACGCCAGTTCTGCAATGGTTAAAAGCTTTTGGTGGTGCTCTTCATCCAACAAGTCGGCGCACTCGATCGCGGCTACAACGCCTGCAATTTTTAACGTTAAGTCGCAGGGATTTCTGGGGTCATACTCAAGTTCATAAAGCGTATCGACATAATCATTAGGCGTGTATTGCGTACCACCTGCCGTCAGCACTTCTCTGGCCGTATTGCCAAAGATAGTGAGTTCAAAGTCACCCGCTGGTAAATGGTTTTCTGAAGACATAGCGCGACTTATAGCAAAGTTGTTGTCATGGACTAGATGTTTTGAGCGCTGGATAGCTGTTATTACCAGCTATCTAAACCTGCGGTTTGATAGGGGTCTGGCTGGTCTGATTGCGCTGCACCAATAGGCGGCGCGGGTAGGGACGAGGTAGCGGTAAAAGCGTTAACAGCTGCACAAATTCCATAGGGACGGAGACTTTGCAACAGAATGGCATTAACCACATCAGCCACGGCGATATCATCTTCCTCGGCCAGTTTTTGCAAACGTGGCCATAAACCGGATAGCACCGTAATACGACGGTCGTTGCTGGGGTTTTTACGTTTAGCCATCCACGAATGCCTCCATACGTTTGGCGTATTCCAGCAGGCCTTGGCTTTCCAACTGTTGTGGATTGTTAGCTTTAACAAAACCGGAGGGCAGGGCAACCATTAGGCCTGGTAGGTTTGCGCCGCCGCCACAAACAACCTTGGCTGCCGAGCGATCGAGAATGTCACCGGCTTTTGCCTGTATCTCGCCCAAGCGTGAACTAAGCCATTGAGGCAGGGTGCTGTCGTAAATCTCTTTGAAATCCGTTTCGCCGTAACCGTTGAGCTTAAACGTTCCAAGCTCAACCCCCAGGCGTACCGCATCATCCGTGGGGGCGATGCCGCCCTGATGCGCGGCAACAGCACCGGCGATGTCGGCATAGAGCGCCAACACACCAGGCGTTGTTTGGGCAAAGCCAGCCACTTTGCCGTCCTCGTTCAAACCGACAATAGAACAGTTACCACCACCGAAATCCAAAGCAGCGAAGCTAGGAACAGGTTGCAAATTGCGACGCGCTTTCAGTTCACGCATCCGCGTGGCGGCACCCAAACCTTCCGGCTTAAAGCTAATGGCGTGGATAGCAAAAGACTTGTGCTCGCTGTTGATGATCAGCTCGTGTTGCCCCATCAATGGCTCTATTAGTGGTTGCATCTGGCTTGTCGGCAGGCTGACGGCCAAATTGATGGTGGCGCCGTCCGCTACCGCAGCGGCGATCGCCAGCAGCGCGTAGCGGGCATAAAGTTCCCCTTTTAGTCCATAGGCCAAGGTTTGCACGCCGTTGTAGCTGTCCAGACCGCTACCAATAGCCAGGCTGCCTTCAAAGATAGGCGTACTCAAGGCTTCGCCTAGTAGCAGCGTTTTAGAGCCTGATAGCAGGTCTGGATAATAGGACAGAGACTGTGAGCGAACGATGTAATCGCCCTGGGTGGTGCTGACCTTAATGGCGTGGTTACCAACGGCAACACCAACCGCAACCATCCGTTTTACTCCATAGGCTTTTGAGGGTGCAACAGACTTAGAAAGCCGTTCAATGCTTTGTACCATAACGGTTTCACCTCTTTTAGGAGGCGTTATTAGTGTTTGCAGGAATATCTCTGTGCTGGATAAGGGCGGTGCAGGCGACCAAGTACAGCCGTTCTTATCCGTCACAAATATGTTATAGCACTAAATATTGCTATTAGATCATTATTTAGTGCTATGAAGTCAGAATATTCTGTCAAACTGATACTATTGAGTCGTTGTATTGCGGCGGCTCCATGGATTATCGGGAACATGTTTTTCTGAAACTGGCTTATGTCTACATGACAGATGCCGACTATGAGCGCTATGAAACCGCTATTGCCGCTTGTGGTTGGCAGTCAACGTACCTGTTCAGTCAATTTCTGAGTTCTTTTGCCGGTAAGAATATCGACTATTACCGCGCTGCTCTGAAGACTGCCGCTGCCGCCATGGATATACATCCCAAAGAGCTGTACAACTTGTGCCGTTCTGCAGAGGAAGTTGAATTTCCCCAGTACGTTAAAGAAACACCCGAATATGGGGAAAGCCCTCTAAATTCCGTGGTCGCCATTGAAACGGGTATGGAACAACGTCGCCGGATTGGTCGATTCAAGGCCAGTGGCCGCAATGCTGTTGTGTTGCGTTTAGCCGCGATCGTGGAGCGGCAGAGCACACCCCTAACCCTTAGCCGTATCGTTAACTGGCACTTCGCCAATTATTGGAACCGTAGCTATGGGCCGCAAATTACAAATGATTTCAACGCTGAACTGTAGGAGAGAAACCCATGACCGCCACGACCCAAACCTCTTCCCACCCCCAAACAAACTGGAGCGGAAAAGAGATTATTGATATGTTGATCTGCGAGTTACCAGAAGCCAATAGTGACTTGCAGAAGGTAGCGCTATCAGCGCTACAGTCGGGGCAATACACCAACTGTAAAATCTACCCTTGCTTGGCTTTGGACGATGCCTTTGTTAAGGCCATTGGCTACATGAGCAGTATTCCAAGCATTGTTGACAAAAAAGTGCCGACACTACCGACGTTGGTTGCCGAAGGATGCCGGGCGATCGCAGATGCGCACCAGCAGCATTCGTTGGCAACAGACAATCAGTACACCGATGGTGGCGTTAACAAGGCTGAAGAGATCCGCAGAGAAGTACTCTCAAAGTTAGAAAGCATCAACGAGAACATTTTTAAGAAAGTGCTGGCTGACTAACTGTCACCATTTGTTGACTTGTTGATATATGTTTCATAGGTTTTGAACGATGCAAAACAATGCAGAATCTACTGATACAGACGATTTTCAGCGGAAAATCTTTGGCCATACCTGCCGCGAAGTCATTATGTCCAGTGGCGAAAGCTATACGCCTAACGATTTTGTGGATATGTTGTATGACGTAGAATACGACCCACGTAGCGAGGGCCATATGACCCTGAAATTACTGGCGGTCGCAGGCGCAATCGAGTGCCAGGATCAGCTGGATGAGGAGCACCACGCTAAACTTTTAACTATTGCAGAACTGGCTTTCGTTCGTGGCCTGGAATGCGTTGAGGGATTGCAACAATGAGATTGGCACTTTGGCCGATATAGGCGTAAAATCCCCTAGATAGCCTTGTACATATGTTCTGGAGGACTTATGAGTCCATAAACCCCGTAAGAAAAAGGCTTTAAAAAGCCGAAACCCCCCGTCTTGCAGGACGAGAGGTTTCTAATTGATGTTTGACCACCAGGTAGGACGACACTAACGATTAAAGGTTTGGCGACCCCGTTAGAGTACGTCACAGAGCTCTATGTGCAATTTTAGGTTATAGATCGCCCTTCGACAAGTCGAAGAACCAATAAATTGCATAAGAATTTTAAATGTCATTGCCTTCAAAGGAATGCCTTTGTTAGGCGATACCGTCAATAACACGAGTCTCTCTATCTGGTGGGTTTAGTCCTCTAACCCACACAGAGAAATGATTTCCCCCGCCAATACGCGTCGGCGTATACCTGCTCTAAAGAAGTTCGGCTCCGTTACAGAAAAAGAGCCTTTCTTCAAACTCTGGCCACACCGCTTCGATTATATTTACGCAACGCACCCTGACCCCGGCACACGCCCTGAGTGGCTGACGGAATCGGCTCACCCTTTATCCGACAGGCTGATTGAACAAGGCAGCTACCTGTACGGCGTTCGTTTTGGGAAAAACACGAACTACGGGCTGCTGGATATTGATAAAGGCAGTCCCTATCACCCACGCCGCGACCCACAGTGCTTAAACCGAATCTTTGAAGCATTAGAACCGTTAGGGCTGGTTGAATATCTAATCATCACCAGCTCCGACAGCGGTGGACTACATATCTATTTACCCTTTGAACTTGCTCTACCGTCCTGGAAATTAGCTGACGGCATTTGTGCACTGTTAGAGAAAGCGGGATTCAAAATTATGCCGGGCTGGCTGGAGGTATTCCCAAATCGGAAACCGTTTTCCACGGACGGCAGCATCAGTCTGTACAACGGGCATCGACTACCCATGCAACAGGGTTCGTACATCCTGAACCAGGCATTACAGCCCATTGCCAGCAATGAGCAAACGTTCACTCACCGCTGGAAAGCCGCTACGCAACGCAATGACATTTGCGAGCAAACGCTCACTCGCATCGTTAAGCAATACCAGCGGCGGCAATATCGTATTACCGGCAAAGCGGAGAAATTTCTCAATGATTTGAATGCCGTTATTGAGCGTGGTTGGACAGATAAGGGACAAACGAATCATCTGGTAGGCCGCATTGCTATGCGCTCTTATATATTTGGCCATGTGATCGGTGCACCGGCACCGTTGACGGGTCAGATGCTTATTGATGACGTTGTGCGGGTAGCCAAAGGGCTACCTGGCTACAACGATTACTGTGGCCATCAACACGAGATAAAGAAACGTGCCAGAGAGTGGTGTGCTTCGGCGGAGAAGAGCAATTATTTTCACTACGGGCTTGGCACCATACAGAGAAGTGAGGTCAGCTGGAATGAGCAACAGCGGCTGGCGGCACGTGATCGCATTCGAGAGGTTGTAATTGAGCTGATTAAAAGCAATATCTGGCCGGAAGGTGTGTCGGCTCGGATTGATGCCATTCAAGGGGTGAAGGGGATTTCTGGCACAACGCTTTATAAGAACAAGGATTTGTGGCATCCAGTGTATTTGAAGGCCGCTATACGCAACGCGGAGAATGCATCTAACTTACAACCGTTGGAGAAGCCTGTGGAAAACCCCCCGGACCCCCCGTTTTCTTCTAGGGGGGCGGAAGAGGTGAGGACTCTTCCGCCCTGCCCCCCAAACTTATTAGGGGGCATTGGGTGTAACTCCCGTAACGGTAAGGATCGTAGCGCTCAGAATACGGGAAATCATCAGCCCTCAGGAGGGGGGGTGCGTAATGAAGCAATACGTTCTAAGAGAGAGGCGGATTCGCAGGACGAACGTCGTAAAGCAGCCTCTGCGATCACAGCTGATATGGGGGAGCATAGCCCTTGCCCGCAGCAACTGTCTTTGGATATTCGAGCCATGCTGGAGCGAACGAAGCTGGCCAATGCCCTACAGACGGAGCATGAGCAGGAACAATACCGCCACCAGCGCCGGCAGGAAGCTAGGGCTGCGTACCGTGCAAAGCTGGAAGCGCAGCTGCATTCTGGCGATAGGGTGCTGGAGACTGAGGCGCGGCGGCAGCTGGAACGCCTGCGATCAGTAGAAAGGGAAGATGAGAAACGATTCCCTTAATATCGAAGTATAAGTAAAGTCATAATATGTTGTTTACTAAAGCGTAGTCTGTCATAAGTTGTCCGAAACACTTAGATTGATAACTGATGTTTTTCACGTTTTTTCGTACTTTCTCGCTTCGTGAAGTCCTCACACTTAGAAAGAAATAGCTGTTCAGTCTAGCTATGCTGGCGACAGTACAAGTTTTCATCTGAGTCATCTCAGGATGAAGTACAAGAATCCGGTTTACTGTACTGGACTATGTAGAACACAAATCATCTCAGAAATGATAACGTTGCCATTAAGGCCTCGGATTGTACGCAGTAATCAATGAGAAACTCTCTATCTTTCGGTGTTCGACGTATAAAATATGGCTTTCTGGCTCTTATATTACTTACTACTATATCGATTCTTCTGTGGCATCACAGTTCTAATTCGGCATCTGCTCAATTAGATGGTACAGCCCTCGCTTCACCTTTTGAGTCCAGAGAGTTAGTTATTGGTGTACGTACTGCAGCTTACGAAATTGGCCATGACGTGAGAGAAGATGGCAGTGGTGGGTTCTGTGGTGTCTTCGGTGAAGTATTAAAAGATACGCTTAGTAATCGAAATATTACGACAACGTATCTTCCTGTAGAAAACAATTATCTGGATGGTCGATGGGAGCGATATGACAGTCTACGAGAGGGGGTTGTTCACGTCGAATGTGGTCCTAACTCTCGGCCCTCTGGAAATCCCATATGGGCTAGAGGAATTACTTTCTCTGACACACCATTCCATGTTTCTGGCGTGAAACTACTTCTTAGAAAATCTACTATCGATGAACTATCTAGTAGAAATCTCAGTCTAGAAGAGCTTGCAGACCAGATTAAAGTTGCGGTGGTCGAGAACACGACGACCCTTAGATTGCTCAATTCTATTCCTGAAATAGAAACTGAGGAAACTGAAGGAAGAGACAGGGCTCTAGACCTTTTAGAAAGAAGAGAAAACTATGCGTATGCAAGCGATGCTTTAATTCTCAAAACTCTTCTAAACAAGGGGGCAGAAGAAATAAGGGGAACCAACAACGAAATTATTCAGAAGGGAAGAGCACCGTACAAAAATGATGACTACATTACCTACCCAGAGGATCAGTCATATATTGGAAATGTGTCAAGAGAAGAATACGTGATCGCAATACGAAAAGGCACATCATACGAAGATGAGTTGATGGATGCAATAGAAGATACGCTGAATTCAAACACCATAAACGAAAAAAGACAGCAACTTACTGAGGCTGAGACTTCTCTAGCCATAAGCTCCCCCAATGCTGATAGACCTCTATTTGATATTCCATCATGGTTGGTGATTCTTGGTGCCCTATTTCTGCTAATTTCAGCAACAATTGCGATTGCTTTATTCAGCAATAAAAGCAAAAATAATCGGCCAAGCCCTACTCATGAGCCGCAGTCACCTGAGAAGCAACCATCACCGTATGTCGTAGTACACGCTAGTCCAAGCATTCATAATAATAGTACTGTCAACACTGGACAACAAACTACCTTTCAAGGAAGTACTGCTGACGAAGATCTAAAAGCATTATCAGTAGATATTAGGAAAATACTTAATCTGATTGACTCGTCTGGAAATCCTACAGATCTCTCTCAAGCGAAAGCACGTGTTAAAGGAGCTGAAATATGTGAGCAAAATAGCTCGTTGAAAATGCGACTGGCCAAAGCACTTCAAACGAGCTCTATGGAAATTCTAAAGAGTTATATAAAGCATCCACTTGCCATTGGTTTCTTGAAAGGCTTTGAAGAAATGCTAAAACGATAGCTACGAACTTGTAGTACTTTCAGCGCTTTTCTTCTGAGCTTTCTTTTATTCATCAGGCAGCATGGCAAAGCAAATTAGACCAAATGCTAAGGATAGAATTCTGATACATCTACAGGCTCAGTAGCTACATAGACGTCAAAACTCCTGTTCATCCTGTCACGTACAACAGTAGCAAAGTTGTGTGCTTGGTGTTCGTTAGAAAAAATGCCTACGAGATACTTCCCCTCAAAGGTACTTCCGCCGCTTGTGCAAAATCCTCCTTTAATCAGCTCACGTACGCTCTCTGTATCATCAACAGAAACAAGCCATCCTTGAGTCACTTCTTTATCTCTAATTGCAGGGCTATCACACCAACCGCTAATAGGAAACTCGCTTGTAGCATCTAAGTGATTTAGCACCTCTGCATTAGCAGTACTAACTTGGGCGTTTGCAGAATTCTGCCACGTCATCCAAAATGACCCCGCAGTTAGCATAACCCCTATAACTTTGAAGATTCCCCAGATAGTGATAGGCTCTGCTCTGACAGGTTTGGGAGCGGATATGACAAGCGTTAGACCAATGCAAAGACCTGCAATAAATCTTCTAGGCTTCATGATAGGTATTTATCTCGTAAGTTCACAATGAGTCGAATGCACCCGCTCATGTGACTTTTCCCTTCGGTATAGCAACTATACTAAGTGAGCGTTTCAATAGAATCAATCCATTTATTGAAACCACTATAGGGTAGGTATTTTCACTTTCTCACACTAACTAACTTCTACATGTTCTAGAGTTAGGTCGTGTACAGTTTCTACTAATTTATCTATTCGGTCCACTAAGACCACACAATATCAAGAAAAACTCGTATAATTGCTCATAAAGCGACAGATTCTTTGATCTTTCTACAATCAGTGACGATCCTAAAAACCACAGTTGAGCTTTTATAGAAAAACTAAAACTAAGCGTGAAAGGGGTTTCTTACAGGTAGTGCACGCTACTGCTAAGCCTGATAGCTGTGCCTATTAGTTGGCTGAAGAAAGGTATTATTTATCAATTCAGCATTCAACCCTGCCGACGATACTCCCAAGGCTTTTGACGACTCCGATCACTCCATAGTCCTACACCCTGTTTGGTTGCTTTTTCTTCAACGGCTCTTATCACTGAAGCATTAGGACAGCTGCCGACATACTGCGGATAGACATAGGCCATACCATCTACAACCATTTGGCTGTTGAGGTGAATTTCTTCTTCACTGCCAGCTATCGGAACAAATACCTCGGCAACCGTACGTCCATACTGGTCTGTAGCTGTCTTTACAATGTTGGCTGTACCGTTGCCTCGCGCAACCAGCGATCGCAGATGATCACGTGATGAAATGCCTAAAGGTTGTTCTAGTTCTGGAGCATCGATTCCGCAAAGCCGTATCTTAATTTCCCTTATTCCATCGGTCACTCGAAAAGTGTCACCATCATGAATGCTATCAGGAACCAACTGAACTGCGTGACTGGTTTCGTCTGTAATCAACCCTGGCCTGGTACGCAAACGTTCTACCGTATCTGTCCAAAGTTTTGGCGCAGCGGCGAATGCCAGCAGTGTAAAGGTTCCGAGCAGACGAAGTAGCTTCATGGTTGGTAAATAGGGAACTTGCTGTTAAGTTTTCCCAACGACAGAAGATATCCGTGTCAGAAGTAGACAAGAGTATTTTTTTATACGGCTGCGCTGCAGTTTGGGCAATCTATAAGAGCATTCATTTACATTCGTCTCGAACATGCTCAATAGAATTCTTGCGGCACTAATAATAACAAGTGGATTCAGCCTGTCGGCAGTTATTCATTCTTCAATACCGCCTGCTGCGGCCAATGATAAACCGCATCTCCAAGCGATGGAAGCGGCAGGTTACACGCTTTGGAATGATGGCGAAATAAACGGCGTTGCTTTCGATGTCTGGACACGACCTGCTAGGCAGGGGGGCGGTTTCTATTACTTTCTCTGGGAAGGACATTATGCCGATATCACCGATTACGGTAGTCCAGAGGTTGTTGTCTCTTTTAACAGCAACATCGCACAGGTTAACGGAGTCATGATCGAAGACTGCTTCGCCGATGGTGGCTACGGCACAGAGTGTCTCAATCCGGAGAACAAGCCTGAACACTTCCGCCATGTGGGTTCTTGTGCGTTTTCCTGGCAAACGGCAGTAGACGGTAGCGTTTGCGGAAGTCGCGCTGCCATGGTTAGACAAAGTGGCTTTCAGTAGGGCGTTCAGTGCGCGATCACATCCCAGCACTATATTGTGTTCTTCCTAAAAGACAATTCAATCTATCAGCCGTTGTGGTAGGGATGCTACTTCCGGTAACGGCAAGTACTCGCGCTTCCACCAATCTCTACTGGGCAGCAGCCGAGCAAAGTAATGACCGTTTTCTTGCTTGCAACAAACATGTAGACCATCACCATCGGCCAATACATCCACTAGCTCTTCTTGCATAAATGCTGTTGGGGTTTGCTTGCGTAATTGTGCATCTGTTTTAAGCTTTCGATAGGCTAACGGTGTGATTTCTCGCCACTGATGATGTCCACTCGTCCAATCCTTATCAATGCAAGGGTGCGGCCACTCTAATATGCGGGCTGTGAACATGGGAAGAAGGGATGCAATAAGCATATGATTCCCAGCGCTGCTCTATGCATAGGCGTTCCTCAGTGTGATCGCTACGCTGTATCGAGACAAGCCCTGGACGGTGGCCAGGCTATTCGGTTGCTGCCAAAATCAGTGAAATTCTCTGGAGTCACTGATGGAATCGTGCCAAGATGGGGCGAATAGCCCCTGCCTGATTTTTATATGCCGAAGCAACCACCAATGATCCCGCCTAATAGCTATGAGCTGTTTTTGGCCGACCTTAAAAACCGGATTCAAACGGCACGGATCAAAGCATCCCTGGCTGTCAATCAGGAATTAATATTGCTCTACTGGCAAATAGGTCGAGATATTCTAGAGCGCCAAGAAGCGGAAGGCTGGGGCAGCAAGGTTATTGCGCAGCTGTCCAAAGACCTTAAGCGTGAGTTTCCTGATATGAAGGGATTCTCCTCGCGCAACCTCAAATATATGCGGACGTTTGCCGAAGCATGGCCTGAGCTACAAATTGTGCAGCAGCTTGCTGCACAAATTCCCTGGTTCCACAATTGCATGCTGTTAGAGAAGGTTAAAGCCCCTGATGCTAGGCGGTGGTACATCCAGAAAACCATAGAGGAAGGCTGGAGTCGAAACGTCTTAGGCATGCAAATTGAAACGGATTTGTATCAGCGAAAAGGCGGTGCGATCACTAACTTTGAGCGAACCTTGCCAAAGCCGCAGTCAGATTTAGCCCGGCAAATGCTGAAGGATCCGTACTCGTTTGAGTTCTTAACGATTTCAGACGAAGCCGCTGAACGCGAACTGGAACGTGGGCTGGTTGAGCGTATTCGTGATTTTCTAATAGAACTAGGCAAAGGATTTGCCTTTGTCGGTAGCCAATATCACCTAGATATAGGCGGCGAAGATTTTTATCTCGATCTGTTATTTTACCATCTGGAACTACGCTGCTTTATCATCATTGACCTGAAGATGGGCGACTTTAAGGCCGAGTATTCCGGCAAGATGAATATGTATGTTTCGGCTGTTGATGACATGCTACGAAAGGAGGGGGACAACCCGACAATTGGAATGGTGCTGTGCAAATCAAAGAACAAGACCATTGCGGAATACGCGCTGCGAAACGTCAGCACACCCATAGCCGTTTCAACTCATAAGCTTCCGAAGAACTTGCAAGATAGTCTACCAACGCCGGAACAGTTGGAAATAGAGATGGAGGCGGCAATACAAGCTATTGAAGAGCGATCCAGTACACCTGACTAACAAACTAAATTTGGATTTAATAAGACACTTTCACCAATTAACAAGCTCTTAGTAGTTTGATACCTCGAAAGAGAATTTATCAGAAGAGCATACACTTCTACACTTTCGTGCAGCAGCTTTGTTATTTTCGCTATCCAGATTACATTCATAGGAAGTATTTCCAACACAGTGTATTGGGCAGCAGTGACACTTAGAAGGGAGAAATTTCGGGGCTTAGATAATGTGTCAACAATGGCGATCACCACGGTACAAGACTAGGCGATAGATAAAGCTACTAGCGTTCTGAGAGCAAACTGAGGCATGTTTACGGGTGCATACAATTTTATGGCGTTGGGTGTTTTCCTTGAGACTGGAACGATTGCTTCCAGTTCTCGGTATGCAAGGGGAGTGATTTCGCGCCATTGGTGCTGACCACTAGCCCAATCATTCTCAATATAAGGATGCGGCCATTCGAGGACTTGCGCTATGGGCATGGAACGGTAAAACGCAGTAGCCCTATAGTGCCCATTACAGCAGTTCTATTTTGTGCCGTCATTCCTTGCTCAATTCTTTGCCCGTGCGATCACCGCTCTGTTTTGACTGCGCCTCTATTGCTTGCACAGCAGCCTCCATCGCCATTTCCAGCTGCTCTGGGGTAGGTAAGCTATCCTACAAGCGTTCTGACGGCTGATGGGGAGACACAGCAATAGGCGTTGAAACGTTATAGAGCGCGTATTCTGCTGTCGTTCGGCGCTTGCTCTTGCACAAGATAATACCAATATGCCAGTACAGCAGAATCGGCTTTTCTCTAGCAGAAAGGTGGGGTAGCACTCTTCCATGAGGTACGAGCAATAAAGAGCTTTCTAAAGGAAGAAGAACATGTCCCTAAAAGCCCTAACAGACTCACTGATGTATGCTGATACACAATAAGTTGCAAAATGTTTCTCAAGAAAGGCAATCCATACGTAACGATGCTTTACGAATCAGACTCATCGTTGATGCCTGGTGGATTCTCCCAGCCTTCAGGCAACAATGACAGAATCTCTTTCGGCAGATAGGGTTCAAACTCGAAGTTTTCCAAATGTAACCACTCTGCATAAGTTGCAATTAAGTGACTCCCTTTAATAACCGAAGCATTGCGCTTAAATACTGACTTGTATCGCTGCTTCGTATTACGACGCTTAAAACCAGCCGGCTTTACACTGGTAACACCAAATTTTCTTAAGAAATCTATGGCGTCTGCCTTACCCAGACATATGCCAGATTCCTTTTGATAATCAAAATGAAACCCCGTCACCTCATAAATCTGTTGGGGACTGCAGGGACAGGGACATCCTGTTCGGCGTTGATCTAGCTTTATAGACATATGTAATGCCTTTGCAAAACTGATTCTCTGTTCCTGCTGAGGTAATTTCTTTAGGGCATCCTCAACAAGTTTATTAATAAAAGCTGATGGTGTACCTTCCATCGGCTTCACAAGCTCTCCATCGCGCCTCTCAATCATTTAAGTTTCCCCACACTTATAGCCCATCGCATCCTAGCCCATGTTCGTATGTATCGATATCGGGACATTGCGGGGCATAATGGTATCGTTTCATACGTAATGCGTCTTCTCAGGAAGGAATGCGAAAGGTTGCGAATGCTTGCGACGTAACGTTAATGATTGGACGGTTTCAATCTTTGCTATGGTGATGCTACGGAGTGCAAACTGCCGTAATCGGAGCAACACGACTCTTTCAATAATCGCTAGAGTTCGTATTTGCTATTTTAATAGGTCCTATCAGCAGCAATAAGTACAGCGACTCATTGTTTCAGAGGTCAATACCGACGGCCATTTCGCAGCCTTTCGCAGGACGTCGCATACATACGTTTTATTTCCTTGTGGTTCGCACTCTTTCTCAGATGTTGCTATCATAAGAACAGACCAAACACAGGACTGGCTCCCCTACCGGATGAAATCTTCGTTCGGAACGAGCTCAAGTGCCTTCGTAGCCTAGCTGCGGAGGCACTTGTCGTTTGAGTACTCGCGTTCAAAATATTCCATAAAGCCTTACCATTCATCTCTTTTGAGCAGCGAAAATACTGCTCGCATGGCTTAGTCTTATGGAAAACCACAATCACTTGAGTTAACCTTTGGACGACATAACTATCAGTCAAACACAGTGTGGATACGATCCGAAAGGACGCATGTCACAAAGGGGACACATACAGATCACACATCTATCGATTATCATTCTTTCTAGTAAGTGGGCAGGCGGAAACTATCAGAGTTTTTATACCTGCCAGTAGACCGTAAATAGACGGAAACGAAATCAAACATAAAGATACTTTCTTAGTATCTTTACGGCTCAAGACAAAGCTACCCGTAGGTTAGAACAACAGTGATAACCAGAATGTTGACAGCATATCTGATACACCAGGCCAGCGACTGCCTAAGCATTTAGGAAACAGCAACTGATTTGGATTGCCTTGGAGCATATGTAGCGTGAGTGAATCTATCAGCCATAGTCTTCAGAGGAAAAAGATTCCCTCGAAGGGAAAGAAAAAGATTGCGGGCCAAGAAATTTTAATTCAATCTCGCCCGATGGGTGAGATCCTTGATTTTGTAAAAATTTTCTATTCAAAAGCTTTTATACCCCACGTTCCAGAGGATTTATCCAGTCAGATCACACTGTTAGAACAGGCCTTACAGACCGACACCGAAACCCCTGAAATTGAAGCCTTGGAACAGCAAATCATCGAACGCCTTGCCATGGATCTTGAGATGACAGTGGGCGACGCAAACGAAATGTTTTCCACTGTGTATGAAGGTTATTGATCGAAGAAAACCCCCGTATCAATCGAATGACTAATACGGGGGGCTGCTTGTTTACTGGACCTTGCAGATGTCTAGTTGTGTCTCTGGATGCTCACCTTCAAATGAGAAAGTGCCAAAGGGAGTTTCGATGTCACCGCTAAAACGGTAGCGCTCCGAAATCGCCCTGTAGCCGAGCATTCCGCTGGTCAGACAAACCAGACAAGCAGAGATTAGAAAAATGCGACTGCGCATTGCTCTTCTCCTTTTGTCTAAGTGGACAGTCAGAGAAAAGCCCGAAAGCTTTTCCCTGACAGAGCATCAACACTTATTCAGGAGGTGCGAGAAATCGTCTTTGTGACCAAACGCAGAACTGGTCTCAACCCCACCGGAAAGTTCGGTAATGCCCATATTAAAATTCTAGCTCATTTCAATCTAAGTAGTTGTAATAAATACACGGTTTCGTCCTGCGTATACTTATTTAGTACAGATATATGAGCGCTGAAAGAATGCTCAATGCAAGATTTTTCTGAGTATGAAGCTTTCGTGTATAGAGAAGGTATTACTGCGATTCTCTTATGAAGGCGTTAGTTTCGGCTGCCTAAATAGGTGCTGCAATCAGAACTAACGTATTACCATACAACGAAGTAATATATGGCACATACTTTTAGTGAATATACGGAAGATTAAAGTGATTGTAATACAGCTTCAGGCATAAGCACATGACGAAAGAGGCGCAATCACTACGAATTCTCTGCTATTAGGTAGAAAAAGACAAAATCTACAATTATGGTGTGGGCAACGTAGTAACCCTATTATTTCAAGTGTAACTGCGACTTTCTATACAGTTAATCTTTTATGACATAATCGCCGCTCTGTTTTGACTGCGCCTCTATTGCTTGCACAGCGGCTTCCATCTTCATTTCTAGCCGCTCTGGGACAAGTAGATTATGCTGCAAGCGCTCTGGCAGCTGATAGGTAGAAACAGTAATTGATGTCGAAAGGTTATAGAGTGCATATTCTGCTGTCGTCTGGCGCTTGCTTTTGCACAAGGTGGTGCCAATAATTGTCGGTTCATCGCCTTTGTGGCTCACTTGATAATTTAGCGCTGCCACGTAGAAATGCAAATTCGTGTGATGGAACAATAGATTCATCCTCTGTTCTTTCCCACTCACACGGATGGGGTATTGGTTACCTAAGAAAGCGAACCCCGAACCTAGCTCCAGCGGAAAATATCGACTATGCTCTATCAGATTTTCTTCCAGATCGCGTTCAGGTGCGTCATCACCTACCGTGGCAAAGCTAAAGTTGTACAGGTTTTAAAACCAGTCAGAACTGATTCATAGCTATTAGGTGGAATCATGACAGGCCAAGGGATCGCGCCGAGACTACATGCCACACACAATGCAGCGGCGCTCCATTCACCGCGCTTGTCTTCGCCCAAGACTGCGTGGGTACGCGAGCCTCTTTTTGACATAGGTGTAGGGCCGCCTGTAGCCTTTGACCTTTTTTAGGGAGCTGGCTTCGACTTAGACCGGCTAGCTAGTGTACTGATGTCGCGCACCATAGCAGTCATGAAGGCTTTCCCTGATTCAGAAACTGCTATCGGAATCTCATTAAATCGCTTGTTTCAGCTAGGGGATCTTGTTTTGGCATGGAGCGTTGCTAGCACCTCACAGTACTTCTTACTGCCGACTAGACCATAGACATTCAGCTTACTACCGCTGCGTAGACGCCCGTACTCGTATCCTGACTTAGCATACATTAAGACATCTAACCGCGTATCCACGTCAGCGATCACACCAGAGTCTTCAATCTGAGTAATCGGCTGCTCTAGCTGGTTAATGGTGAAAGAGAGCATGTTGTATTTTGCGGCTCATTTTACGACTGACGGTGAAAGAGTCTCAACTTTATCCTGTAGCATGAGCAGCAGCATTGCGTGTGTCTAGTCCATTACTCAGCCGCATCCCTGTAGCCTATTTTCTACAGAGTCGGTATCACGGATCTTAATAGGTTACATCTTCTTTTTCTTCCTACGCAAAAATTTCCTTCGTTCAAATGTTTTAATCTTTTTCGATAAGGTGACAGCGTCAAGTTCTGATTGGAGGACTCTCAGTCGCTCTCGAATCAATTTAGGAATAAAGGCATACGTTTCTTGTATACGCTTCATTACATCTCTGGCAACAGCTTCGTCAACTGGTTCTCCAATCTTGGAAATGTAGATTAACTGACTTGCCTGTTCTACCAACTCTTCTATTTCTTCCTCCATAGCCTGGTTGAACATATAAGAGAAGCTAGTAAAAATTTGCGCTCGCTTAAGAAAAGCATCTATTAGACGAGCATGAATTTTATCGACATCTAATAAAATTGAATCGCTGACATCAATAGACACCTGGGTCAGGGCATCCAAAGATTTCTGTAGCCCTTTTATTTGCTCTCTAATAACATCAATTTTACTCTGCTGAAATGCTAGAGATAACTGTCTCTTAGTCGCCCATATACTAACTCCAGAACCGATGAATGCCCCTGTCAGTGTCCCTCCTAGAGAGACTAACGCTACTGTGATCTCTATTCCCATAATGTTGTGAATAACGTAACGTTTTTAGTATAAGTTTCTGAATGAAAGATGTAGCTGGAATTAGCCTATGTAGGCGATAAGCGCAAAAAATGCTATTCAACTGTGCTTGGTAGGGTCTGCCGCGGCCAGGACTTCAAGTATGTAATCAGGACTCGCTGCCACGAGTTTGGCGTTCTACCTAAAACTACGTTTTTTGACATTCCCTGATTTAATATGTTGATAGCCAACCGCTTGAGCTCAGACTGGAGTTAGGTCGGCAGCCCTACTCTAGCGATCGAGTTGTCCTTAGCGGTATCGAGGATAGCACCGCCCAGTTCTTCAAAAAGTATGTGTTCGACAGAAAAGTTCTTGTATCACCCTACTCAGTAATGCGACAACTGCCCTATGCTCGCGTAGGCGAAATGACTGGGGACATCTTCTTTTCTCCTGCTCTATAAGATGTTGAGCAATACACCGTCCGCCCCCTTCCGTCGGCACCGTCGCGGAACAAGTAGCATCGCGTACACCAACATCTTCAAGGCCGAAATAAAGCAAGCGCTACTGACTCAGACCGGCTTTATTTCCCTGCCATAGCTTCAAGAAAGTAGTTGGCTTTTCGGCATTGAGCTTGAGCATGGCGTACGCTCTCAATCCACATCTGACTAAGCAACAACAAAGTCGCTTTCACTAAGCCCGGCAACGTTTTTAACCTTGGCAATAGTATCCGATTCAAACTGAATCCAGGTGTCTTTGTTCTTTTTTTGAAAAACCAAAGAGCCGAATGATAAACCATCCACAAGCCCGAATACATCCTTATCAATTTCAAAGTCGCGGATGATGTCGGTGCCAGCGTTGGGGGCGAGGATAAATGTGTCTTGCCCGGCGTTACCTTGTAAAATATCATTACCAGCATGGCCACTTAAAATGTCGTCGCCTGCACCGCCAACTAGATTGTCTTTGCCGTCGCCACCCAACAAGATATCGTCACCATCGTTGCCTTGCAGCCGATCATTGCCAGCACCACCTAGCAGACGATCATTACCGCCTTTACCCAACAGCCTATCGTTACCGGCGTTACCGATAATTTCATCATTGTCATTGCTTCCAACTAACCGATCATCATTGTTTGTGCCGGTAATTTGCGTAAACGTTGTGCCGCCAGATGCTGTAACAGCAAGGCTAACAGTGGCGGCCTCACTAACACCACCTCGTGCATCGTGTAGGTTGTATTGGAAGCTGGCTGTACCGGTGTAATCAGTGTCCGGTGTAAACTGAATGTTGCCGTTTGCCAGCAGCTCTACGTGGCCGTTCTCCGCGTCACCTACGGCCATGATGGCAAATGCGTTGTTATCAGCATCGGCATCATTACCGAACAACTGTGCCTTGTCGATAATCGTTGATTGGTCTTTAATAACGTTAAGATTATCGTTAACGGCAACAGGGTTTGTATTGTTTTTGTTATCCACAATATCTTTTACGTCATCAGCAGTCCACTCTGTACCGTCAGCGAATTCAAAGGATTCAATACTGCTGTAAAAACTGTCAAATTGGTTTTCAATAGTCAGCCAATCGTTGTAACCAATCAAATTAACAATCAGGTCGCCGTTATCTTCGCGCAACAGCGTTTTTTCCGGTGTGATGTTGGCACCGAATACAATGCGGTCTTGCCCACTATCATTGAACGCCCGATCGTAGATGACATCGTGCCCGTCACCAATGCCAAAGTGGTAGGTATCGCTGCCTTTGTAGCCGTCAAAGTATTGGCTACCGGCACTGTTCAGTAGCACGTCATCACCAATAGTACCTTGGATGTAATCGTTTTTATCTGTGCCAGCAACACGGTTGTAAACTTCTTCTAGTCCCCAGCTAGTGCCGTCACTAAATTCAATACTTTCCAGCGTTGAGCCTTCAGGGTGTAGGTAATCAATCAGCGTCAAACTGTCATTGTTATTGTCCTTAAAAGTAATCTGCAGATCATTAAAGTAATGGTCGGCGTTAAAAGCGCTTAAAGAGAGTTCAACATCATCAGGTGTGATACCGGCTTCAAATACCAGTTTGTCCTTGTCGCGGTTTGGCAGATTGTTTTGAATAATATCCTGGCCGTCACCCAGGCCGTAAACATAAGTATCGTTGCCACTCCAGCCAATAATTTTGTCGGAACCGGCCAAAGACTCCAGCCTATCAGCACTATTCGAACCTTCGATAAGATTATAGGTTTCGCCTCTTGCGCGGCTCAGGTTGAACTTGTTGAGAATGTCGTTACGTGTCCACAATGTTTCATTATCATCCTGAAACTGATAGTTTTCAATATAGCGTAGCTCTTCACCCTGCATTGGAAGGTTTAGCTGATTATAGATGCGTAGCTGGCTGGTATCGCCAGTGATACCGATTAGAAAGTCAAATGTGCTTAAGTATTTTGAAGAGGCTATAACATTAACCGTGATATCTTCCGGCGTAATGTCGCGGTCAAAAACAACCGTGTCCACGCTCGTCATTCTAGGGTCGGCGGTGTCAACAATATAGTCAAAACCGTAGCCTCTGCCGAAGTTGTAAACATCACTACCGCCTTCACCGCCGGACATAAAATCGTTACCGGCGCCACCGTCTAAATAATCGTTGGAATCGGTACCGGTCAGGTAATTGTTTTTCGCATTGCCTTTCTCGCGCTGTGCCTGCCGCAGCACATCTTGCGCCGTAATGGCTCGACCATCTTCAAAGGTAAATACCTCAATCTGGTGCGTGGCTACATCACCATACGAAAGCCCAGGTGATAAATCGTATTGCTGACTAACAGTTAACACATCATTTGTACCGTCCAAATAAACATGCAGGTTGTTGCTGTTGTACTCCTGTTCAAAACGCAGCATGTCTTTGGTAATGCCCGGCTTGAATTTCACATAATCCAGACTGTTGGTTGAAATGTGGAACACAGACTCTTTGATGATGTCATGCCCATCGCCTTTGCCAAAACGATAAACGTCACCGCCGTCTGTATCAACATAAGTGTCATACCCGGCACCGCCGTCGTAAAAGTTTAGATCACTGGTACCGTGAATAATATCGCTAGTAACGGCAGGCTTTGGTGTTCTTCGAGCAATCTCTACCTCATCCAGATACACACCGTTAGCAAAGGTGATTTCAGCTAAGCCAGTGCCTTCGCTGTAGCCGTGCCCGGCCTCTCCTTCAAAGTGGCGCTTTACTAGAATCTGGTTGTTGGTGTCGTTCTGCTTGATGATCAGATCAATATCGTCGCGGTAGAAAGTAACGTCAGTATCGTTCAGATGCGCAAACCGTAAAATGTCCGGGGCGCTGGTGGCAAAATCTTCCACGTCATTAATGACCACATCACCAAAGTCACGCCCGATAACGTAGGCATCCGATTCATTCCTACCTTCATAAGCGCGGGTTATCTCATTGTTGTGGGCACCAATATAGAAAATATTCGGGTCGCGATCACCGGCATTCACAGCGTCGGCTGCAGTTATCAGCATTTCTTCCGGAATAGAAAAGGCGGTTGCCACGATATCAAAATCGATATCTAAACCGACGTTTTCATAGGCAGCAACCAGGTTGGAAGTGATAAAGCTATAAGTGTTTTGAGCGCCTTCTTGTTCCCGGTCGTAGTTGCCGATAAAGATACGGATAAACTCACTCCAGCTTTCCAGCGTCTGTTGGGCATTACCGGAAGCAGCCGCATCTTCAAAAATTGCTTCAAAGGTAGGCGTTAACTGCCGGTCGCTGGTGGGGATAAACTTGTCTTCTACTACATCGTATTCGACATGCTCAAAATACTTTTTCATGGGGCCGCCTTGTACGGCAAAGCGAATGGCCAGCAGCTCCATGCGTTCGTTCATGGTGTTTAGGAAAGTTCTCAAACCATCCATCACTTCCCGATCATTGGTGTTCGTCGGGTTCGTAAAGTCCATTGGCTGGCCGAAATAGCGCTCCAGAAACGACAATTGCTCGCCGGTGATAACGCTTACTTTCTCGTCATTAGCAAGCTTCGTGTCGATCAGCTCTTCATAGGTTGGCTTCTCAATAATATTGCCGTCAGTATCTTTGACATACCGGTACGGGTTCGACCAAGCCCAACTTCCATCTTCTTGCTGCGTTGCATAGTCTTTAATGGTTAGCGATCCGTTGTTGCCTAAAGAGTTCATTAACGGCACGTTCTTACGACTACCGCCGAAAGATTCACCAGTAATATCAGTACCCACTTGCCCCCAAGCAGCGAAAATCGGCATGGCGCGATCGCGCAGCGCATCTACGTCATTCGTATCCAAAGACGGTAGAACGTTTTTCACAACATTTCGCAACGCAGTATCTTGCGTCATGGAGACATGCAGGTCAGGCAAAATGCCGTAGCCTTTGGCGTTAGGCAATGTGGCGGCTGCAATACTAACTGTTGTGTTACCCAGGTAGGTTGTGTTGTACTGATCCAATTCAAAGCGCACATCGGCAATAGCTTCTCGGCTGTTGTCAAAACGGCGGTAATACGAGGTCGCCGCAATCTGGTTACCGCCGTTTTGCGCTGTGTTGTTTTCTGATACAGGTTTATCGTTTAACAGAATGACTTTTACATCAGCTTCCGGCAGCGTCATCAGTTCATCAGCTTCTGAAATACCGTTCTGATTTTTGTCCTGCCAAACACGCAGGTCGTTATATCGCGCATCCCCCCGGTTAAAGCGGTTATCGTTATTGCTATCCAGTTCCCGCAATTCTTCAAAACCGCTAGTAAGCCCAATGCCAAATAGCTCGTTCACATCATCAATAGTGCCGTTGCCATTCTTATCCCAAACCAGCAGGCCGTCATCCGCATTTACCCAACCGGTTACCTCAGCAAACTGGTCGTTATCCAGATCAAAACGCAGGCCGCCACCAACTTTAGAAATGGATGGTGAGATTAATTCAATACCATCACCGTCTAAGTCCAGCACCAGCGGGTCGTATTCCGCCGCATTGTATTCCTGCCCATTCAGGCCGCGATAAGCATTTTTATAAGTTTCTAAAGACTCTTCGTACCAGTTTTGCGGCGTCTCACTTAACCGATAAACTTCCCAATCTGTCACAATCAGCGAAATACCGGCATTGGGATTGGGCGTATCATGTTTTCTGGTCGGATTATCAATAAAGATTTTGTGGCCGACGGTGCTAAGTTCTACGACTATTTGATCTTGTTCGTTAAAGCTGTATTTCTCTTGAAACTTCCCAGTTATATAGGGAGTATCCAAAGCAGCGCTTTTGTTACCACCGGTTAAGTAACGGTTACCGGCTTCTGCAATAACAACTTTGTCGTTCGAGCCTAAGTCTGTGTAGTTTATGTTATGTCGCAACGCAACAATGTCGTTACCTTCGCCTGTTGTAACTTTTGAAGCATAAGGGGCGTTGAGAAATATATCATCACCCGCACCCAAGTCGATGTCGTGATAGTGCGTGATACTGGTTGTATCGTTATGGATATCATCACCAGCGCCGTATTTAAAGCGCTCAAAATTCTTTAACTTCAGATCTTCGTTTAGCACTGTAAACTTTTTAGGATCAGCAAGCTTACCGTTACTAAAGGCAACACCTTTCTCAAAAGCTTCAAGATCTAATGTGTCTTCATCTTTGTCTTGGTTTGTTGTACCGGGAATAAGGGTATTGGCATCAATCTCAAGTTCTATGCCTTTGATGCTTTCGGGGGTTAGAATTACTTCGTCAGCGGCTTTTGTTAGTTTTAGGTTTTCAACGGAATTGATGCTATCTACATCCTGTGTATCTTGCTTTCTAACAAAAAATGTTGTGCTCTCACTTGATGTAGAGGCACCAAGATACACAAGTAAGTTTCCAGAATAGGTATCATAGCTCAAACTATCGTTGCCGTCCTCTGTTTGTTCTAAGGAGCCAAAATATCCTCCATCAATAGTATCTGCCCCCTTACTAGATATAAAAATGTCATCCCCTTCACCTCCTCTAATGTGATCATTACTATCAGTACCTTCTAGCCTGGTAGAGAAATTTAGAAGATTCTTTACTCCTGGAAAATCATTTAGCTGTATCCCTATAGGAAGAGTATTAACAGGATTAATACCAACAGCTGCAAGAACTGACACTATCGTCGAGTTACTATTTTGACTCAGTAATTTATATTCAATATTTTCATCATTAATATTCGCCGCATGCTGCTCCATAACGTTCCAAACAGATCTCGCATCACGACTGGATAAGTCAACAGCCGTTTGGTGTCGCTGTTCCGGAGTATCATCCCCCCTCTCATCTAACGAGCCTATTAGAGATTGTATTTGTACATCAATCCTTCCTCCGGAAATCCCCTTTTCCGGGCCCCCTCTAATTACATGTTCAATACCGTCATCGTCTCTGTACACCAGATAAAGATGCTGTTTTCCAAACGCACGTCCAGACGCTACTGGCTTCGATTCAATAAATATGATTCCAGACATAGAAAATCCTTTTGCAACTAAAATTCAAAGTGATAGATAGAAGATATGATTGTTTATCATCCGTTTGAAATAGCTATTAAATTTTTTATAGTTTCAATATTCTGGGTTTTGAGTTGTTTTTCAGGTATGTATTATTATCTCTATACTAAGCAGGATGTAGCTGCTGCTTACTGGACTGAAGGAGCTTGGATGTTGCCTTTTGGGTCTTTTCTATATCTTTCAATAGATTATTTTTTCCTGAAAAAACACTGTTCTAAATATTTCTATTTTATAGTGCTTTGCGGCCTCAGTGTTTTGCTAGTTTACTATGTGTCTTTACTATTGTTCATTAATGTGGCATGTCTATTTATCTGTTAAATAAGACAAAGCTAATCTTACAAGCAATTGCTTCAAGGAGTTTTACGAACTACTGTCACCATAGGGATAAGTACGTTGAAAAAGTGACCTAAACCACCAACTTTTTCTGATGTTTACGTTCGTTTTACCGAATCTTGTGTTAATTCAGATGAAGTATCTTCTGAATTAACCAATAGTTAACTTCCTTTTTAGAGTACCGAAAGCAATCGTTTGCTATTGCTTGATTGTGGTATAAAAGCGAACAGCTTTAACAGAGGAAATATTGGTTATAAATACCTACTGATATCCTCGCTGCCGTCGCCGTTTTGCAATTTTATCTATCAGCAATAGCCCTTCATTGTAGCCATTACAGACAGTTTCTAATTGCTGACTTCCACGTCTGTTTGCACTACCCCAGTTGCGAATAAGCACCCATTCACCAAACAGGTCCTGCTTTAATTCAGCCTGGTAGCAGCGGTCGTTGTCTGGGTTATACCAGCTACGCTGAACCCAACTATCGACGGCGTAGTTGATAGAATGCAATGTGTCATAACTCGTCTCAATAGACACTGGCATCACAACTCCAACTCATAGATCTCAGAAATTTCAGTAGACTGTATCCCTAAATAGCTAAGGGTCTGTTGCTGGCTGGCATGACCAAAGGCATCCATCAGCAGAGGAATAGCCGTTCCGCGCTCCATGCGCTGCCAATAGCCCCATGTTTTGCGAAGGCTATGGCTGCCGTAGTTGCCTTTCAGCCCAACATCTCGGCACCATGATTTTACAAGCCGACTAACAGAAGGAACGGTCAAAAGGCCACGCTTTCCCAAAAATAGCGGATCTTCATCTGCAAGCTTGCTTTGTTTAATGTGTTGTTGAATAGCTGTAACGACATTGTTGTTTAGAACAACAGCACGGTATTTTTTATTTTTCTTCTGTTTGAGATCAAGACTATCCCCTGGTTCAAGATCGCGAACCTGTCCGGTTGTAATGGAAAGCAGTTCATTGGCCCGGAAGGCGGTATTGATACCGATCGTAAAAAGACAAAGGTTGCGAGGATTATCAGCTAGCAACTTTTTAATGCGCTTGATGGCTTTGCGATCACGAATAGGTTCAACTTTTATTGTTGATCCTTTTTTAGGATGATGCGGGTTTTCTCCTTTTTGGATAGGCATCGGGGTACTTTCTCAACCCCGTTACTGTTCGCTAAGTTTGTCGGACATGGCGCTAGTAGTTAGCGAGTAAAAAGCGCGTAGTCAAACAAAAATCAGGATTATTTCTTCAGAACCCAGTGAGGCACTGGCTTTCAGGCTATTCTGTGTTTGCCAACTTTTATGTATTAGTTAACGAAAGAAGAAATTGAGATTTTTTATCTATGGATCATGATTTTGTCATTGCCCTCAGTCTATAACTGTTGTATTTTGATGAATGCCCTCAATTTCTGAAACAAATGATAATGTCAGAATACGAAAACTTGAGCCATGGATTGTGGCAACACACAATCGTTTAGCAGAAACAGAAGGTATTTCTTTAGAAGAGCATTTGCGCTCTGTCCTCAAAAATCAAGCCCTGAGTTCGCAAGAGAAGTTTGCCTTACGCATGAGACAACGCCGCGCAGAGATTGCCGAAGAGTTCGGCACAGATTTTATTGATAGTGTGGAATTGATCCGTGCCGTTCGGGAAGATTCGGACGTCTAATGATTGTTGTTGATGCCAGTATTGCCGTCAAATGGTTCGTACCTGAAAAGAACTCAGAAAAAGCAGAAGAGTTGTTGTTTTCTGGTAAAAAGCTCGTGGCACCGGAGATCATTCGTACTGAAGTGGCAGCTGCCCTGACAAGGCTATATCGGATGAACGATTTAAGCCGCTTAGCCACAGAGAATTTGTTAAAGGATTGGTGTCAATCTCTATCTGATGAGACCGTAACACTAGAGCCTGTTGCTTGTGATTTTAGCGTCGCAACAAAGCTGTCGATGGATATAAGACATTCTCTACAAGACTGCCTTTACTTGGCTGTTGCAAAGCGGCTGAACGTTCCGCTTATTACAGCCGATGAAAAATTCTTGAAGAAAACAGCTGACAGTTATGACGTCATCCCCCTCTAATTTAAAACAGCCGCCAGTAGAAGACCATACGCCACAACGCTTAGCGGAATTTTTGCTGGCTAATGCAATAGGTGAAGACGAATATAGCGAAGGTTGTAGGAGGTGCGTACAGGGCCGTACTGTCTAAAGTAGTTAGATTGAGAGCACCGTTATATTATCGCTGTTGTGGCTACTAAAGTGCTTTGAGGCGCAACGTCCATGGCACTGCTTTGACGTTGCGGAGTAAGCAAACAAGCCGATAGCGAGCTGTCAAATATTTGCTGAGCTTTTAGTACCTAAATTTAGGCAGCAGAATTTCACTATCTCATCATGGTTGGAGGATCTGAATAGTGCAGTTTGATGTTGTACACCTGCCCAACGGTACTACAGGAGAAGCCAGGGACAGCAGCTTCGATAGTCCATGTCGTATCTCTAGTTCTGGAAGGCCCAGAGGCTCCTCCTCTCCACATAGAGAAACCGACGCATCGTTCTACACCTGTCGTATCGACAAATCTAGACCGGCCCGAATTATCTTCACAATCGTCAGGATACAAAAAGCCTTCAGAGCCACCTGCAACCTGATAGGAAGCATTTGCCGTACCATTGGCACAACTCCTTCCCCATCGATCAATTACGGTTACCGCCAAATTACCAGATGAATCTACCCACTGTCCCCCAATATGACTCTGTGCAACCGTAGAAGGCGCAAAACCGAGCCCTAACAGAATACCTACTGCGAGACTATTCCACATGCATGATACTTTCATATTCTTCTTCAGAAGATAGCAATAACAGACTTTGTTCCGCGAGCATCTAAATCTTTATGGTGAGTAGTAATATCCCCAAAGTACTCTAAACTCACCATCAGTACCTCTCACGTATGTACTGTCAGATTCTGATGGGGTTGAAGAAACCCACTCAAACTGTCGAATAGTTCCATCTGGAAAATATCCCATAGGAACTACTCCTTCCCACCAATGCTGAAAGTTAACGAGTCCCACACGAGGACACGCTGTCACAACCTGTGAGGTATAACTTTTCAACAGCTGTGGAGAATTCATAATCCCGCGATATAACCTATCTGAATCTCCTGACAAGCGGAAGGTTACAGATTGGGGTCGATTACTGGGATAGTCATGGTAACTGTCTGGAAGACGGTTATCTTCTATGAAAACATCTGGCGTGATCATCGGCTGGTTGGGAAAATCACTCTGCCATGGAATGTAGAATCCCCCCTCTGCCAAATCGTTTTCTACGACACTAATTGCTTCTCTACAGCTACCTTCAGAAGATGACATTGCCTGAGGTGGTGCTGAAGAAGCTGATACGGATGATGTCGTAGCAGTACTAGAGGTCAATACAGCCAGGCTGTAGGCACCTACAGAGGTATTATCCAGTCCGTTTGCAATAACAGTATACGTACCGTTACTAGGCAGAGTCATTGTTAGAGAGGAGTTCAGGGTACTACTCTGAGCATCGTCATTTTCAGCAATTCTCTGACCATTTGAGTTGAGCAGAATAAGGTATGTGTCGAAATCATTGCTGCTTAGCTGAATTGAAATCTGCTGGCCTGCTCGCCCACTGAAAGTGTAGTTGTCATAGAAGCTGCCATCTGACAATTGACTATCTCCTATGTCCAGCTGTCCTTGAGTTTGTATCAACGTTTCAGCTAGAACTGGCGGATTGAATGAGATACTTCCGACTATTAAGGTAGATAAAGCAAGCGCAGCATATTTCATCAGTGTACCTATTGATGACTGGTAGTCCGCACAGCAAGGACGTTTCGCTGTGCGCTTCGTGTAAGGAAAATTTTCAACCGTAAAAGGCTATATCAATGTTTGTCAATACGCTCAAACAGCGTAATTTACTGGATTCTTCCTGTAACGACTATTCCTTGTATCTTCACAGCCGTATTACATAAGAGCCACTTTATTTAGGGGTTTGTGAGATTCTCAGAGATGACTGCTAAAAGAATGTTCCTTTTATTACTGGCCTGTCTTCTTACACGTAGTTGAATTGGCTTCTTACTAGAACAGTGGTGAATCCAAGGCAGCTATGGAGATTTTTGCTGCGTTTATATTTGATTGTCAAAAAAATAACAAATCACTGTATACATCGGTTGAATAGGCTTACTGACATATAGTGACAAGTTTTTATCTCCAGAGATGACTATCTCCGCTGCAAGCGGACGGAGTATCACTTCTCGACGCTCAGACGCTGTAAAGCGGCGGGGAGCCAGACCCAAACGAGATTGAAACAGTTATAGATATTTCTAGGAAACATATATCACTCGTAAACTAGCTTTACGTTTGTTCTTTCAGACACAGTAAATAGCTACATATTGCATCTGATTGCCATGAGCAATATGGGCAACGAGCGCCATACTGTTGTTCGCTGCATTCCCTGTTACCAGTGCCGAAATTATCAGCGGGAAGGCTGTTGTTACAGATGGAGACTCAATAAAGATTGATGGTGATTCCATTCGGCTAGGGGACATTGATGCGCCGGAAATCAAACAACGTTGCCTAAACGGGTCAATGTCCTACATGTGCGGCGTTGAATCTAAAAAAGCCCTAGTGGAAATAGTTCAAGACAAGTTAGTACGGTGTGAAATTAGTGGCGCTGATCGCTATGGCCGATTGCTGGCTACCTGTTTTGTAGGGAAGCAAAACATCAATGCAACTATGGTGCAGCGCGGCTGGGCATTATCCTATAGAAGGTATAGCGCCCGTTATGTTGCTAAAGAACAAGAGGCAATCACATTACAGCAAGGTATTCATGCCGGGTTGTTTATGATGCCATGGGAATGGCGCAAAGCTTGTAGAAACACACGTTGAGCAAACCTCTTATCTCAACATAGGGTAACGTAAAGCCATGTTCGCGTATGAACATCTGAGTGCTGTCAACCTAATTGAGCATGGTAGTCGATTAACTCAATCCCGCTGCGATATTACCGGCTGATAGAGCAATTCCACCTAAATAGTAAATCAAAACTAGCTGCGATGTTCTTGAAATTGCATCAGGAGATAGTGAGGCAGAAACAGATTGCATATGAGCAAAAAGCAAAACACCGAAAACTATATAGAAACAGCAAAGGGTACCCATAGCGAGCCTCTCTGTTGACTTCTTCTTTTTTTTCATAAGCTCACTGATTAAGCTTGTTACTACAAGTGAAACCCCCATCATTAGTAGCTCAGCACTTGATGCAAAAAACTGAATTATACGGCTGGGTGACATCCCATTGTTCAACCATTCAGTAACGAATAAAAAACAGGGCATAATCAATGAAAGTAGAACACCAAACATGAGTTGACGAAGACGATTTAGCTTTGCTGGAATATTTGGTAGACGCTTTGGCATTGAATTTTTAACTGATAAAGAACAATAAACATCTTCACAGTACGATTGCTCTTCATAGCACTGCATCAGTACATATGGTAGAGATAACCGAATAGTGGGATGTATTTGAATACATCTAGTAGTATGCCTATTACGTACATTTTTTAGAACATTCTAAATTTGACTAAAGTTAACTTTCTCGCAACTCAGGCTTTGTCGATAATGCGCTCTCGAAGCGCAAGGTAGCTGAAAATATAAGCTGCCCTGTTGAACTACCAAACGGGTGCTGGTGGATGGTATGGCTCACGTAGTAGCTTGCCGGTCTCCATATCCACACTGCAATATTGATCATGATCAAAGTAGAGTGTTGGCACTCCTTTTCTGATGCCAAACTCAATACAGAAATTAACCTTTCGCAGCGCTTCATTGCGCCACA
>CALDSK010000015.1 GCA_937911865.1 uncultured Synechococcus sp. | reverse complement strand
CTAGGCCACCGACAAACCCAAAAAAGATACTAAAGGGCACGTTGTAGCCTAAAAAGATAAAAACGAGTAGGAATATCAGCCAAATTCTAACGGCTGCCGGAATTAGTAAATCAGCCACAGCAATGCAGTTCGCTCTCAGATAAGGATGACAGTGAGTCTGCGTACAGGCGCACGCATACCTTTGTATACACTAAGTTCCCTAAATATATAGCGAAAAATATATAGCGAAATGAACAGAGCAGAGACGCCACCTGACACACGTCCCCCCAAAATTTAAGCATCAAACACGCTAGCCAGCTGCTGCTGAATGGCTTCAGCTGACTGAGTGGTATCTATCACCATCACTGGATCGGTCTCTTCAAAGGGTTCCATTGTTTGCTTAGCCAAAATAGCAGCGGTCGCATCAGCAATATCGCCACTACGCTTTTCTACGCGGGCTTCGAGAACGTCTGCGGGTGCCGTGCAGTATAGAAAAGTGAGGGGAATGTTTTGTTTTTTAGCAGCGGTAAGGGCTTCTTTTCGTTTGGCGAGGCGGTCAAACTTTGCATCTAGAATAATGCGATCGCCCCGCTTTGCCAGCTGCACGCCCAGTTCAATTAATCGTGAATACGTCTTATCTGTCATTGTGGGGGTATAAATCTCGTCTCCCCCTTTTTCATACAGATCAATCCCTGCCAAATGCTTTCTCACCGCATCTGAGCGGAGGCGAATTGCCTTGGCCTGCCGCGCTAACTGCTGGGCTGTGGTACTTTTTCCCGAGCCCGACAGCCCCGCCATTACCGCTACGCTACCTTTTTTTTTTGCACGTAAGACCAGGCCAGTCGGTAATACTTAGCGGCTTTTTCACTCGCTGCCTTTTTATCTGCTTCTGAAACCGACGCATCGCTCAGCATAAACGAGGTCACCTTTGCCCTCACGTAAGCCTGACGGCTAACATACAGCGGCAAAATCTCTAACCCTTCGTAGTCACCCGTTTCCTCAACATACTGATTCAAGAAGATTTTGCTGAGGTCTTCACGACCAGCAACCTCTAAATCCATCACGATGTAGGCAATATCGAACATGGTATCGACAAAGCGGAAGGGTTCGTTGAACTCAATGCAGTCAAAGAGCAGAATGCTGCCTTCCCACTCGCAGATATTACCTAGATGCAGATCACCATGGCAGGCGCGAATCTTATCTTGGTCCAGGCGCTTTTGAAACAGGGCTTGCTCAGTGGCAAAGAAATTATCCGTGTAGGCTTTGGTTTCATCAAACTGCTTTTGGGTTTGAGGATGCTCTATGCCACCGTCACCAGTGAATACAACCGTTTGGTCATAGTTTTCGTCAATAGACTGGCGGATAGCCGGAATGGTGCCATAGGTGCGCACATGATCGTTGGTTTGAGTCGATTTGTGAAAGTTGGCGACGGTAGTGGCGAGCGATCGCACTTTCTCTTCATCCAGCAGCCCTTGAGCAAACTGCTCACTCAACAGCGCTGACTGAGGAAACTGCCGCATTTTCACGGCATACTCTACAGGCGCGCCATTGCCTTTAAGCTCTACCCCATCCGCTGCCGCTGTAATCGGCACAACGCCCAGATACAAACTACCTGCCCCGGTTTGATTGAGCCGGATTTCTTCTTCGCAAAAGTGCTTGCGCTTATCGAGCGTAGAGTAGTCTAAAAAGCCAAAATCAACTGCCTTCTTTAGCTTGTATACGTAGTCACCGGTTAGCAGCACAGACGAAACATGCGTCTGCATCAGGCGAATCGGCTCAACTACAGGATGAGGATAAAACTCAGGCTGCAACATCTGTTGCACAAGGTTCGGAAGCGCAGAATCAGTCATAGCAGTCATCAAACCAGTGTCAGTAGCTCAGCTATTATGCCAGCTTAGCGAATGCTCCTCTTATTGATGGGTTTTATAGATTGCTATCAGAGACCCAGCAAATAAATGACCTGTAGCAACCCGCAGCACAAACAAACACAATTGGACAAGCATAAGCAAGTGAACAAGCGCAATTGTAATAGAGACTATGCAGTTCTAGACTATCTGGGCTGTAGTCCACGCCTGCTTATGCTCAAATACAAGTAGCCGATGCCGTTTGCGCTATCGGCTGACCGAATATTTGACCGAATAGAAGTTTAACTACCTCACACCTGAAAACAATCACTACGTCAAAAGCTTACGAAACGCAGTACTGACAGCAGGATTTACCCTATGGACGCTTTCATCAAAGCTAGAACGAACCTACTCTACACTCACTGGCGCGATCGCACAGCTTCACTTCTTATTTTGATTTCTCTACTGTGGGTAGCGGCAACCATCGTCCTGGCCTCAACGCTCAGCCACCCAGGCACATCCGGTCAGCCCGTCACCTCCAAGACCTACACTTCTGAGAAAGTGACTCGCCAACAGCTTGCTAATCGATACAGAGATCCCTCACTGAGCTATTTCTTTGACCAGTAGATGCGACTGGCTTGCTTAGAAGATACTGTTTGCTGGTTCTAACCAAACAATATTTACACATAAGAAAAAAGGCTAAAACCTCTAGCTCTTGGAGGTTTCAGCCAATATATAATTTGTTTCCCTTTAATAATTCGAGTGCTCAAAAAGAGCAAAAACAGAGCAATAAGAAAGTCCCTGTGAGCCGACAGGTTAGCAATCGTAGACTCGACATTCGAGCGCACACGGCGTTTCGATACAGTAGCGGTTAAACGCTGACTCGCACGAAAAGACAGGATTACGCTTAAGCTGACGCGATTGAGCTGTTTGTAGATCTTCGACAGTTTCCCATGCGATCGCGACTTCAACACGCTGAGAACCGTACATTTCCGTCAGACGGCGCGCGTGTTCTAGTGCAGCTTTCAACCGATTTTCGGAAGCAGCCTCAGGCGGCTGTGGTCGGGAATCGACAGTGGAGAGTGTTGTTCTTTGGGCAACAGCAATGTTAGTCATAGCGAGTACCTAACCATGTGGTGTGAGCTATTAATAGGCTATCTATAACTCAAGCAGATGACAACTGAAAACTAATATAAGTTTCAGCTATAACTCATTAGCTTTACTTAACTACGCTGATGCTAGCTACGCATGGAGCTAGTGTTCTTAGGCTGAGCGATGCGATCGCTCAGCCTAAGCCGAAACCAAATCTATTCAGCCGAGAGCACATCACTAAGAGTAGTCTCTCTTTTCAAGGAAGCTGAGCGAACTAGGAACAGACAACACAACTACTGAAAACAACAACTGCCTTCGATCACTTGTTGTAGTTTCGATAGTCAGCCCTAAAACAGTGTCTTTATCGTCTACATGCATACTTCTTTTCTTAGCACCAGTAATAGCCTATCTCATGCGCCATAACAGTACTCATACGGGTACTGTCTTTCAAGATGTCATTAGATTAACTGGGTATGTACTTAAGAAAAGAGAGATACAAAAATGCCTATTGTTTCTACATTTGAAGTACTGCTCAAACCCCAACTACCTACGGATTTACCGCCGACGCTAAACACTGTTCAAAACTTGGGTCGAAACGTTATTCAAGGGTATTTTCTCACCGTTTCCAACGTAAATACTTTCGATCTTGTTTTATCTTTAGTATTTACAACCCGCCTTCCTGCAGGCGTATCCATAGACGAAATCATCACGTTTGCTGATACTTCAGGCATCAATATCGGTGGCGCTTTAGAGCCTGACGAGAGTGGCAATAAGTTCAGGTTTTCACCTCTCTTCTTGCCCGCTGATGCCACAACACTCTTTATCTTGCAACCTAATCCTACTGACACAGCAATCAGTGACCTAGATATAGAAGCTCGTGGCTTTGTAGAGATTCAGCTTTCCTCACTAGCCGGTTCTGTTCCACCAGGCGCACAGATTCAGGTGACCGCTGAACAGCGTGGCACTTTCTTTGCTGACGCTACAGCTGTAAACCTTGCTGATAGAGGTCTTGATCAGATCGCCTATGGACTAACGGTTCAAAATGGAGGACTCCTGACGCTCAACTAGTGCTTTATCGCACAGTACACTTGCTTGATCGCCATAGCCCATTGCAAAGGTGCGCAATTTTGCAACGGGCTCGTTCAGCACATACTGATTGGATGTGTACTTATGAACAACCCTATTCGACAGATTTCAACATTGCCGCTGGGTATCGAAGAGCTAAGTGATATCGCAGCCCTCGAAGGATTTGGAATGGTTCAGACACTTATCTCAAACTTCAGATCGGGCAACAACTGTTTCGACAGGCAGGGAGAGGCGCTTTACGTAGTGCATCAAGCAAAAACGCAACAAATTCTCGCGCATTAATTCAAAAACGCAGAAGAGGCTAGAGAACAATATCTCTAACCTCTTCTGCACTCTCTAAGCTCTTTCACGTCACGCGGTTGCAATAAAATCTATTCAATATTTTCTTCGACATTGATAGCCTCTGTAGGCGTTGCTTCAGGCACATCACCCGATGCCTCTTCAACCGCAGCCACCGTACGAGGTGCTAGCACAGACACAACAAGCAACTTATCATCAGCGGCAATCGAACTACCTTTAGGCAGCTTAATTTCACCTACATGTAGGGCATCGCCAATTTCTAACTCAGAAACGTCCACATCCAAAGATTGAGGAATCGCGTCGGGTGGGCACTTCAGCTGCACCTCAGTCATTACAGTATCCAAAGTGCCGCCATTGTTCACCACGCCAACAGCGTCGCCAACAAAGTTAATTGGCATGCTCACTTCAATAAAGTCTTGAGAGGCAATGGAGAAAAAGCTGAGGTGATGAATCTTATTTTTCCAGGGATGCTTTTGCACTTCACGCAAAATCACCTTGCCACTCCACCCGCCATCAGTCACGTTTACAGTAATGACCGACTTGTTAACGGTCGCCTTTCTCAAAAGCGCTTCAGCATCGTAGTTGCTAAGCTTCAATGACATTGAGTTAGAACCATCGTGTCCGTAGAGTACGGCAGGCAAAGTGCCCTCGCGGCGCAGTCTTTTGGGCTTGTCTTCCGCTGCACGCTTAGTGCAGTCAATTTTTAAATCCATGAGAGTTCAGTGTGTTCAGTCTGTAGTGAATATCGAAAAATAAAGTATTGCCAAAAAGCTTAGGCTAAGCCCAGCGAGGCGGCAAAAAAGGCCAGACAAGCCCGAGGATCTATAGTACCTGATCAAGGAGCGATGAGGTAGTGGCTCCCTGGTACGCTTTTATATCCTCTTTGAGTGCTGGAAATCGAAGTGAGTTGGCTCTACACCGCGACCTTAAAGGCGCTAGTGTTCTCTTCTAAGAGCGCTCGCTTGGGTCCATGAATCGGATCTTCCACAATAATGGTCTGATCTCGGCTGGGTCCTAGCGATACAATCGCAATTGGCGCTTCCGTCAGCTTAGCCAAAAACTCCAGATAGTCTAGAGCGGTCTTGGGCAAGTCGTCTAGCGTGCGGCAGTGCTCTGTAGACTGCTTCCAACCCGGCAGCGTTTCAAAAATCGGCTTGCACCTAGCAAACTGCTCGGCGCTACTGGGCAAATCGGTACAGCGCTGACCATCTAGCTCATAGGCCACGCATACCTTTATTTCATCCAAGCCATCAAGCACGTCTAGCTTTGTGATGGCCAGGCAGTCCAAGCCATTGATGCGTACGGCATAGCGGCCCACCACACCGTCAAACCAGCCGCAGCGACGACGACGACCCGTGGTCGTGCCAAACTCCGCACCGATTTCACAAATCATTGCACCGACTTCGTCGTCTAACTCGGTCGGAAAAGGGCCTTCACCTACACGCGTAGTGTAGGCTTTGGCGACGCCAATGACCCGGTCAATCGTGGTAGGCCCCACGCCAGAACCAATACAGGCACCGCCCGCAACCGGATTAGAAGAGGTCACATAGGGGTAAGTGCCATGGTCAAGGTCTAGAAGTGTGCCTTGCGCACCTTCAAAGAGGATGTTCTTTTTGCGCTGAGCAGCGTTGTAGATTTGCAAAGAGCTGTCTGTAATGTGCGATCGCAACCGATCCGCATACACCAAGTATTCTTGCAGCACCTCATCCGCATCTAGCGGTTCTAGGTCGTATAGCTTTTCTAGCACGATGTTCTTCGCATCAATAGTCCATCGCAGCTGCTCGGCAAAAGCCGCCTTATCCATCAGGTCAATAACCCGGATGCCGGTACGCTCCGACTTATCGGCATAGGTTGGGCCAATGCCTCGTTTAGTCGTGCCGATTTTCTTGCTGCCCCGCCGCTCTTCAGCGGCCTGATCAATCAAGCGGTGATATGGCATCGTCACGTGAGCCGTCTGAGAGATAAATAGGTTTTCAGATGAGACGCCTAGCGCCTCTACCTTGTCTAACTCGGCGATCAATTCTTTGGGGTCAATTACCGTACCGCTACCAATAATGCACTCGGTATCGGGGTAAAGAATACCCGACGGAATCAGATGTAGCTTGAAGGTCTGGTCTTTGACGACAACGGTGTGGCCAGCGTTCACGCCGCCCTGATAGCGCACAACCACATCGGCTGACTTGCTTAGCAAGTCGGTGATTTTGCCTTTACCTTCATCGCCCCATTGAGCGCCGATAACAATAACGTTAGCCAAGGGAATACATTTGCTAGAGTTCAATCAAACAATAATTATCGCCAAGCTGTGAGCGTAGTGTCAACAACAAAAGTTGACCGATAATGGCTGCTCGTAAGTACTGACAGCTCTACTGAGTTACTTGAGAGTAAAATTCAGCAGTACTTTCGCAGTACATATGATGAGGTGATTTTGTAAGGTGATTTCGTGAGCGTGCTGACACCCCCCTCCTCAAACTCCTTCGTTATGATGTAGAAAAGAGGTATCAAGCCTCCGTATTTATCCCTATCTAATTAACCGCTGCTGCCCCTTTGAAGTTCATCTTCGCGGTTAATTTTCTATCTCACTGGTCACAAAAGTTACTTAACAAACTAATTTTCTCGCACTTATAGCCGTAGGGAGCATCCCACACGGCGTTATTAACGTACCTAAGTACAGGATCAGCAATATGAGCTTATATGCAGAACTTCACCGCCATTTGGGCGGCTCTGTCGTTCCTCGGGTATTGTGGCGCTATTTCGAACGGAACCGCCCCGATATTTCAAACGAATTTGACGATTACTCAGCTTTCGAGCAGTTTTACACACAGCCCAAAGAAACTTTAGAGGAATACTTACAGCTGCACACGCTCGTCGAAAGTGTTCAAACCCGAGAAGCGCTGCCCTATTTCATTTACAGGTTGATTCGAGGTGCTTATATTTTTGAGAATCTAGCGTACTTAGAGCTGCGCTATACCCCTTTTTATCGAACACCTGACCGATTAAGTCAGGTAGAAAGAATCGATGCGATGGCCGAAATTATTGAGATTGTCGGCAGAGCCAGTCAGCAAAGTGAGTATCCAGTCGTCACTAAGCAAATTCTTTGTATGCACTCGCGCTTGCCTTACGAGGTCAATCGGGCCACGTTAGAACTAGCAGCTCAATATCCTGAATATGTCTGCGGTATTGATGTAGCAGGCGGAGATGCTGCTTACAACATAGAAGAATTAAAACGGCTGTATACCCACGCTCAAGCACTGGGGATAAAAACAACGGGCCATTTGTATGAAACGAAAGACGGCTGCTATCCAGAGCTGTTGCCCTACCTGATGCGCATCGGTCACGGGATTCAAATTCCCCTGCACTATCCGGAGCTACTCAAGGAAGTCGCCGCTCGTGGTCAGTGCTTAGAAGTCTGCCCGACAACTTATTTGCAAACTGGCACTTTGGACGAAATCAGTCAGCTAAAAACGGTCTTCAACCGCTGTTTTGATGCGGGTGTTGATATTGCCATTTGTACCGACAACGCAGGATTGCACAACGTGCGGCTACCGTTTGAGTATGAAAATCTGCTCACGCACGACGTCATTGGCTTTGATGGGTTGAGAGCCTGTCAGGCAGCGGCATTTAAGCATTCCTTTGCCTGGCCGCATCCTCAGCAGCCGGCTTCTTTGCTGTCTAACTTACTCAGTGAGAAGTCGGGGCAGGTGGGCCAATATGTCGAAAGCAGTCGGCAAGCGGTTGAGCGATCGCGACGATAACCCTATCGGACTCATAATAAGGCTCGTCTGGGCAATAGTCTGAGCAATAGATAAAGCATCCCATCTAGATGATTCTTGCAAATCTACTGCTCAGACTTATCAGATCAGACACATCAGACAGTCACTCGTCCGCATCTACTTCATCCAATCGACCCAACACCTTGTCTTGAAAGGTGGCGTCTTGACTGGCCAGTCCCAAAATTTGCATGTATTCCGGCATCGTCAGGCCGCTATCTTGAATAATTTGCACGGCAGCTGATTCAATAGACTGCTCAATTTTGAGCGCTTCAGCGGTAGTTTCGGCAGCTGGAATTTCTGACTCGCGATCGCTCAGCAGCGTCAGCACCTGAAGATATGCCTGTGCAAACTGATCAATTTTCTCAGCGGCAATATCAGCAACGTCTACAACTGGCGAGGTTTCCACGGCAGAGACCGCGGGCGCTGCGATACTCATTCTGGGGAAACTCGTGAGTGCGATCGCTAAACAAACAAGCATCGTCAGCAAGATCGTCCATAGTCTTTTCAAATTAAGCGTAAAGCCAGCAAGCGGTGAAATTAGACGGTTAGACAAGAAAATCATAGCCATATCGAACGAGCAGGACTGAGGTAAGGGATATCAACATCGTTTTTCTTTAAACGTTTTTTCTCTATATAGAGAAACATTCTGTTAAGACTGCCGATATTCAACATAGGGCTGTCTAGACTGATTACAATTATTACTGAGCATAATTACAGATTAAACGCCCATGTCAGCTAGCCAAGCTTCCGAACAGAAGAGTCAACAGACAGGGTCCGACGCTGATGACCTACAGCACGAGCTGTCTAAACGGGAGCTTCAGATTGTAGAACTTGTGGCTGCCGGCATGACCAACCAAGAAATTTCCGAGAACTTACAGATCAGTAAGCGCACGGTCGATAACCATGTGAGCAATGTGCTTAATAAAACAGCTACCGGTAACCGTGTCGCCCTAGTACGCTGGGCATTACAGTCTGGCAAGGTCTGTATTGATGAGCTGAACTGCTGCCATCTACCCAAAGGCCCGAGCGAGAATTAAAGAGACTCTTTTCCCAACCTTCAGGTAAACTTCTCTAGCACCTGAACCTATCTCTGTCCCATGAGCAGCATTCAAGCTATTCGCGGCACCCGCGACATTTTGCCGTCCGAATCTCCCCTGTGGGCAAAGATCGAGGAAGTTGCCCGAAACGCGCTGGCGAGCTACGCCTACCGAGAAATTCGCACGCCTGTATTTGAAAAAACTGAACTATTTGCCCGTGGGATTGGAGAAGCCACCGACGCGGTGGGCAAAGAAATGTACAGCTTTGAAGATAGAGGCGGCCGGTCGATTGCGCTGAGGCCAGAAATTACAGCGGGTCTGGTGCGAGCATTTATTCAAAATAAGCTGTTTGCACTAGGCGGTGTGCAAAGGCTATGGCACCTGGGTCCGGCTTTTCGCTACGAGCGGCCTCAGGCAGGCAGGCAGCGTCAGTTTCATCAGCTAGACGTGGAAATTCTAGGGAGTCGTGATGCCAGAGCCGATGTAGAAATTATTGCGATCGCCACTCAAATCCTCAATACGCTCGGCCTCAAGGCACTTAGCCTAGACCTCAACTCTGTCGGCAGCAGCGCAGATCGCCAAGCCTACCGCGATGCCCTCGTCGCCTACTTCACACCCTACAAAGACGAGCTAGACACCGATTCTCAAGACCGGCTAACGCGCAATCCCCTGCGAATACTAGATAGCAAAGACAAACGCACTCAAGAAATCGTAGTCGATGCACCCAGCCTGCTGGACTATCTCAGCGACGATTCACAGCGCCACTTCGACGCGGTACAGCGGCTGCTCACCAATATTGGGATCGACTTCAGCATCAATCCCCGACTGGTACGTGGGCTAGACTACTACACGCACACAGCTTTCGAAATTCAATCATCCGACCTGGGCGCGCAGGCAACCGTATGCGGCGGCGGTCGCTACGATGGTTTGGTCAATCAGCTCGGCGGTCCCCAGACGCCTGCTATTGGCTTTGGGATGGGCATTGAGCGCCTGATCATTTTGCTAGAGCAAATGGGCCGCTACAGTACAACGCCTGAGCTGGATATCTACCTTATTTCTCGTGGGGAAAAAGCTGAGCTAGCATCCGCCAAACTCGCCAATACGCTGCGCCAAAGCGGCTATTCGGTAGAAGTAGATCTAAGCGGCAGCGCATTTGGCAAGCAGTTTAAGCGCGCCGGCCGAAGCGGTGCGGTTGTTGGACTCATACTGGGCGATGCGGAGGCCGACGCAGAAAAAGTACAGCTAAAATGGCTCGCTTCTGGAGAGCAATCTGAACTATCACAAGCAGACTTGCTCAGCCAAGCTGCCGATCTGCAAGCCAAAATTGCGCAGGTCCGCAATCAAACATCGGTAGCTTGAGCACAGCAGTTGGACCAGTGCCTAATCATCGAAATCTGGCAGCGGTGGAAGTTCTTCAGCAGCATTCAGCTGACGGCGCATTTTGTTCGCCGCCTGCGCAAAGGCAGACGCTTCATCATCACTATCGGCCAATTTACGGCAGTCTTCCTCAGTGAGTTTTTCTAATAGACGCTGTAGGGCTTCTGCTTCTTCAGCGGAGAAAAGGGCATTGATTTTTACTCTGGAGACCGAGTTAGTCGCTGGAGAAATTCTCATAGGAGTAGATCTAGAGGTATCGTCTGTTCAAAATAAGCCGGGGATTTCTATTTTCTCAGGCAAAAGCAGCCCTGTGTGCGTTCTCTGAAATTCCGTAATATTAGCCGCGCGTCCAATCAACACTCTTCTAGATAGAGCAGAAAGCTCATCAGCTCTTCATCGGTAAGCTGCTGGCGCGATCGCTTGCCATAGGTTTTCTCCAGATATTCACGGCCCTGTACATTCGTCCAGCCCAGCCGAGCTAGCTCCACATCAGTCTGTGCAATCACATCAGACAAATCAACGGGTGTGGCACTGGTATTGAAATTTTCCAATGCGATCGTCGCTGCCGAGGGTCTTGCTTCTGTTGGCGGTAAGGCTTCTTCTTGAACCGAATCGATCGGCGGCCCCAAATCCTCTTCTGCTTCTAAGCTCGCTATATTATCTTCTGGTTCCGCTTCCAGGTTCTCCATCAAAGGAGGGACTTCATCAATCTCAGATAGCTGTTGCGCTGATGGCTGTTGGGCTACAGGCTCAGATTGACTGGGTTTACTCGGCGGCGGCGTACTCTCAGCTCCAATACCTAAGATAGCTAATGCGCGATCGCGGGCCTTATCTTCAGCCACCTGCACATCGACGCTAGCCGCTAGCCCCGTGGCGATCTCCTGTCCATGTCGAGTTACAGCCGCGCGAACAACATACTGACCCTCATTGACAGAAACGAGCGTAGCGGTCAGCGAGCCGTCTGGAAATTGCGTTCTAAATTGAGCCAGCAGTTGAGCCGGAGATGGGTCGAAAGAAGTGGTCACAAAGAAGCTCTAAGAATTAATAAGGGCAGTGCTGTTAAGTAAAGGCGGCAATCCGAAACAAGGTATACCCATGCTTTCGATCTATTCTAAAGAGAGGCGGGCATTCGTGCGTGTTCTTGATAAGCTTGCCTCGACTACGGGGATAATAGCCATTATTTTTCATTCCAATTCCTTTTCCTTTCGAGGAGTTTTTCCTCAGTGACTACATGCTAGACCGCCTGCTTGAAATGTCTCCAACGCTTGGGGGAGACACCTTACTACTGCTACCCGTCTTGATTTTGCTAGAGCTGGTACTCTCGGCAGATAATGCGATTGCTTTAGCTGCGATCGCCCAAGGACTGGACACCGAAGCGCTGCAAAAAAAGGCACTCGATATCGGCCTAGTTGCCGCTTTTGCCCTTCGCATACTGCTGATCCTAGCTGCAGGCTGGGTGCTGAAATACTGGCAGTTCGAAGTGGCAGGTGCCATCTACCTGCTGTGGCTGGTTTACGATCATTTTTTAGGCGGAGAAGATGACGAGGAAGGCGGCAAACGTCATAGGTTCAAGGGCCTGTGGCAGGCAATTCCAACCATTGCGCTAACCGATCTGGCATTTTCGCTCGACAGTGTAACAACTGCGATCGCCCTTTCCAAAGACATCTTGATCGTCTTACTGGGCGGCACTATCGGCATTATCGCCCTCCGCTTCATGGCAGGGCTTTTCATCCGCTGGCTAGAGATCTACGTTCATCTAGAAGACGCCGGTTTTGTGACCGTTGCCTTCGTCGGCATCCGCCTCATCGTCCGAGTTATCGACCCTGAGCTAGTTCCCCCTGAGTGGGTCATGGTGACGCTAATTTTCAGCCTGTTTGCCTGGGGCTTCTCCAAAAAAGTCGACCTACCTACCGTTGCCAAATCAGAAGTGTCTGTCACCATCCCCAACCTTTCTAGTGCGGTTTCAGATACAGAAAGCACCGACAATTTAGAGGATTTAGTCGCGGCCGGTGAAGATAAGCAGTCAGAAGCAACTTAGCCTTAGCTAGACATCAGACGGCCTTCCAGCTCTAAATATCGCGGAAATAGACGATCTACGCTTGCCAGATTGGCGTTGTGCACTATTGCTGTAGCAATGATCAATCGATCAAAAGGATCTTTGTGTATAGGCGACAGTTCGACTGCTCTACAAGCTATCGCTGAAGTGATCGGTAGCAGTTCAATACCTGCTGAATTGATAGCTTTGTCAAACCACGCATCAATTCCCACATTCCCAATCCTCTTCTTCAACGATTGGACTGATAATGTCGCCCAAGATTTGAACTGACCCAACCAGCTCTGGAGGTGCCGTTCGACGACGCTTTTTGGCCTGAGATATCGACTTTAGAGTATCAGGATGGCGAGTGCGTAGAAATTCAACGAAGTCTATAACCTGTTGCTGCTCGTTAGCAGGTAAGTTACGCCAGCTATTTACGAGTAACTGTTCAGCTGTCATACTTTTCGCCTTTTGACTTCTTCTAAACTCTAGCTCGATTGCCAATTAGCAAGACTGCCCTTACAACTGTCCGCAGTACTGTTTTAGATTGGCTTTTTATGATTACGACAGCGATCGCACGCCCCGCATTTCATGCCTTTAGCTTCTCGTTCGAATCCAAATTCTTTTAACAGCCCCTGCCAGCGACACTGCTTGGTAAACAGATAGCGTTTCATAATCTTTACCGCAGACGTCTGCTTATCTCGTCGAATTTTGCGATTTTTTTGCAGGCGATAGGTAAACGGGTCGATCCAGTACAGCTGTCCATTTCGATGCAGCAAAGCCAGCGCCTGAGCACCTGCTTTGTACTGTTTTGTCACCTCGTCAATTGAGCCCTCTGTCGGGATTTTTTGAATCAGCTGAATGGCAGTGCGCTCCATCAGCTGAGCCTTCTGTTCAAAGAACTGCCAGCGCTGCTTGTCTTCTGGAGAAAAGAAACCTGTAGGTTCACTAACTAAGGAAAGGGCGATCGCAGCTTTTCCATCGCGCCCGCCGCGCCCCACTTCTTGCACATATTCCGAAATCAGACTCGGCACCTCGTAATGCGCCACAAACCGACAGTCTGGCTTGTTAATGCCCATACCAAACGCTGAGGTACACACCACAAACTGACAGTCGCCCGCAATCCACTCCGCTTCTATCTGGCGGCGTTGAGCAGCACCAAGCCCACCATGGTAGGCCTTCACGGCATACCCCATACTAGCGAACCATTGCGCCAGCGTTTCTGTACCCCGACGGGTCCGTGCGTAAATCAAACCAGACTGCGGTCCCTGCTGCTGTACAAACTTCAGCAGGGCGTTCCGTCTCCCTCTAGGCGACCAGACAGGCTGAACAGCTAAATGCAGGTTGTTGCGATAAGGATTGAGACGAATGACTTGAGGCGATCGCAGCCTTAGCACACGGCAAAGGGTTTCCTGCGTATGAGGATCGGCTGTGGCAGTAAACGCAGCGATCACAATTCGAGTCCCCTCTGGTTTGTACGCTAACAGCGCCGAACGAACCGGACCGAGCCGCCGATAGGTCGGCCTAAAGCTATCTCCCCACTGGGTCAGACAATGAGCCTCGTCCAGCACCAGCGCATTGACTTTGATCTGGGGCCGAATGAGAATTTCCCAAACCGGTTTACTCAGCAGCGTCTCGGGTGACAAATAGAGCAATCGCAGCTGATTGTTCTCTAGCGCTTTCAGCGTTTGTCTTCGCTGTTTTTTGCCTAGCTCGCTGTGTAGTGCCGCTGCGGGTAAGTTTTTCTCAACCAGCTCCTGCACCTGATTTTCCATCAGTGCAACCAGGGGTGACACAATCAGCGTCACCCCTGCTCTCATCAAAGCCGGCAGTTGAAAGCAAATCGACTTCCCACCGCCAGTTGGCATAATTGTCAGCGTATCTTGCCCCTGCAAAATCGCCCTAGCAATTTCCCCTTGAGGCGCACGGAAATCTTCGTAACCCCATAGGGTCCGAAAGGCCTGTCGTAGCGACGCTAGATCATCTTTCTGGCTTTTAACTACGACAGAACCCATCATTTCTTACCCTTGGAGTACTAGAAGGTGCTAAGAGCCCCTAGTGTCCCCAGGTATAAGTGACGATTTCCTACCGGCCTTGGAAAAGGTTGCCTAAGTTGTAGCCCACACCAACCGTAGCCCCAAAGTCAGAATCGTCTAAAACGCCCCAATTAATTTGGCCATTGAGGGTGAACCGTCGGGAGATGGGAACATCTACGCCTGCAACTAGAAGCAGGTTGATATCAGAATCATCATCGTCGCCGTCATCATCATCGTCGTCGCTATCCACATAAGAAGCACCCGCACCAACATAGGGACGAACCGGGAAACCGCCCAACTCAGAACCAGGAAGACTGAAGTCGTAAGTCACTGGCAGTAACACGCCAAAGTCGTTGCCAAACAGAACAGCAGGCCGAATAGACCATGTATTTGTAAAGGCGAACTTGCTAATAGCCACAAAGCTAGTATCGCCGGTATAGCCAAAGTCGGCCCCCAGTCCGATATAGCTTCCCCCCAGAACCGTACCGCGCGTCCGACGCCGGGCTTGAGCTAGCTCTACAGGGTCTTCAGCTGGCAGAGCCAGCTCTGCGGCCTCCGTTGCAGGCTGTTCATTAGGCTGCGAGGTCACAGCAGCAGATAATTGCGCCTCAGGCACGATTGCCGCCACAGTAGAGCCATCGGTTGAGGTCACTTCTGATGTTGCGACATTATCGGGTGCGCTTTTTTCAGAGACCAGACTTTCAGCAACCGTACTCTCAGCAACCGTACTCTCAGCTGCAAGGTCCTCAGACACCAACGTCTCAGGGACAAATGCTTCAGGCATAGATGCTTCAGGCATAGATGCTTCAGACACACTTGCCTCAGACACACTTGCCTCAGGGACAAATGTCTCGGTCACAAGCGCCTCAGGGACAAATGCCTCAGAGGTAAGCGTGGCGTCGTCAGGAACGAAACTTTCAGCTTGTAGCACAGGCTGTAGAGTTGAGGCTTCAATGGATGTCTGAGCGACTGGCGCTTCAAAAAGTTCCAGGTTAGCAGCGGTTATCTCTGAGGCGTTCGCATCGTTGACCCACTGCCTGACGCTATCCATGTCTAAAGGCTCAGAAGAAACCGCCACCTGTGCTGCTGCGGGTAGCTGTGCGCCCATCGCCAGTAGGCTAAGCCCCAAAGCGCCGATTAATCCCTTGCAAGTAGACATATCGAAAGTACTCCTATAAAAATCGCACGATAAAAACGTGCAGCCTGAAAAATGTGCAACTTAGTTTTGCAACTACAGGCTACCCGTAATTACATCAACTTATTTCTACCTAATTAAAGAACTCTCTGCACGCTTGCGATCACACAGATTGCCAAGTTTGCAACAATCAAGCGTTAACCGAAGGAGTGCGATACCTTACTGCATACGGTCAATCGTTCTGTATTGAATTGCTTCCGCCACATGGTGCGTTTCAATTGCGATCGCACCGCTCAAATCAGCAATCGTACGCGCAACCTTCAAAATCCGGTCGGTCGCCCGAGCAGAAAGCCCTAGCTTACGCACCGCGCCTTCAATCAGCGTCCGCGTGGTTTCATCAAACTGGCACCACTCGCGAATATGACGACTCTCCATATCCGCATTGCACTGTAAAGCAGGCGACTGTTCAAACCTAGTCTGTGCAAGCGTGCGTGCAGCTTCAACCCGCCCTCTAACCGCCGCTGAGTCTTCTCCATCGGGCTGACGAGTCACTTCTTCTGGCTTTAAACGACCCACCACTACCTGCAAATCAATGCGATCCATCAAAGGGCCAGACAGTTTGGCCCAGTATTGCTCGCGGTTTCGAGGCGTACAGGTACAGGGCTGCACAGTATCGCCAAAGTAGCCACAAGGGCAGGGATTGGTACTAGAGACCAGCGTGAACTGCGCAGGAAACTCAACCGACTGACGCGTACGGGTAATCGTGACTTTGCCGTCTTCTAGCGGCTGGCGAAGAAATTCTAGGACACTGCGTTTGAATTCTGTTAACTCATCGAGAAAGAGCACGCCACGGTGAGCAAGCGATATTTCGCCAGGTTTAGGAAAACTGCCGCCGCCAACGAGGGAAGGGCCTGAAGCAGAATGATGCGGCGTACGAAAAGGCCGCTGGTTGACAAGGTGGCCTTTTTCTTTGAGTAATCCGGCAACCGAGTGAATTTGAGTGACTTCGAGCGCTTCTGAAAAGGTAAGCGGTGGTAAAATACCGGGAAGCCGTTGAGCCAGCATGGTTTTACCGCTCCCTGGCGGCCCAATCAAGCACAAATTGTGTCCGCCCGCAGCCGCAATTTCCAGCGCCCGGCGAGCCTGCACCTGGCCTTTAATATCTCGTAAGTCTAGGGTAGGGACAGCAGAGCGGAGCAGCGATTCAGGCTCTTTTACCGTAACTGGTGAGTGTTCATCAGGGCTGTTGAGGAAATCGACTACGTCGCTTAAATGATTGAATCCATAAACTTCTAAGTCCGGGACAACAGCCGCTTCGTAGGCATTGTTCGCAGGAAGAACAACGCCTTTAAGGCCGAGTTGTTTGGCAGCAGCTGCGATCGCAACCACCCCCGCCACTGGACGCAGCGTCCCATCTAGAGACATCTCGCCCAAGAACAAATAGTCGTCTAAACAGGTCTGCGCCACCGTCTCGGAGGCCGCCAAAATTCCAATCGCAATCGGCAGATCATAAATCGGTCCTTCTTTGCGCACATCTGCTGGGGTAAGGTTAATCACCACTTTGCGCATAGGAAAGGCAAACCCCGCATTCTTAAGTGCGGCTCGCACCCGCTCTCTCGATTCTTGAACGGCGGTGTCTGGTAGCCCCACGATCACAACACCCGGCAAGCCGCCAGAAAGGTCCACTTCAACACCGACTTTCAGCGCATCAATTCCAATGAGTGAGGCACTCCAAATTCTTGCTAGCATTGTGTGCCTTCACTCCAGTTGCGCTTATCTTTGAGGCCGTTTAACCTGCTCTCTAGCGTGCCCTTGGTCTAGCATCAATCACTTTATTCATCCGTAGAGATAGTTCAAGCAGGCTCAGCAAGGGTTAAGTTGTATGGAATAGAGCTGCCTGTTCCACGTTTCTCCAGCTTCTATCGGTCCTCTGTTTTCTATCGGTCCTATGTTTAGTCTTTCAAAGCGATCGCCCAAAAATAATGTCGTTATTCGTGAGCGGCAAATTGAAGAGGATCGGATGCGCGATGTGGAGCTGCTGCTAGAAAGCTTATTTTTGCGAGAAGAGGTGACGCTCCGGCTAGTGTTGGACTGCCTGTACGACGTGGGCTCAGTTAATTTGGTAAATCGGAGAGTGCGATCGCGCCCGCTAAACCATCTCATGAAAACCATTGCCCGGCTGTCAAAACCTGCTTTTCGCCCATTCATGATGCGCTGGAGCCGAAAAAACTGCCCACACCTGATTGCCAGCTGGCTTCACTCTCAAGTACGCTTTGGTCCGAAAGATGTGCTCTTACCAAAGGTTCAAGGAACAGTCAGTGACCCTACGGTTCAGTAGCTGTCTACCGTTTGAGCCCGTCGTTTGAACCCATCGTTTGAGCCCGTCAGACGTGATAGAGTTTGACGTGGACCGTGCGACTTCGTGACCCTTTTCTCGCGAAGTTTTAAGCAGATATTCACCCCAAAAGTGAGAACACTGACGTGAGTGCAATCAAGATTCCGATCTTAGACCTCAAACCCCAGTATCACGCTATCAAGACAGAGGTAAAGGCTGCGCTTGACGAGGTATTGGAATCTGGACAGTTCATACTAGGCGCGACGGTTAAACAGTTTGAAACCGACGTAGCCCGCTACCTGGGGGTGAAGCATGCGATTGGTGTAAACTCGGGAACCGATGCGCTGGTGATTGCCTTGCGGGCGCTGGGCATTGGCCCAGGCGATGAGGTGATTACAACCTCTTTTAGCTTTTTTGCCACCGCAGAATCGATCAGCTTGCTGGGCGCAAAACCGGTCTTTGTTGATATTGAGCGCGATAGCTTCAACATCGATCCCAGCTTGATCAAAGCAGCGATTACGCCCAAAACTAAGGCAATCATGCCGGTTCACCTATATGGGAATCCAGCTGCGATCGCTCAAATAAAAGACATTGCAACAGAGCACAACCTCAAGATTGTCGAAGACTGTGCACAGTCATTTGGCGCGGTATATAAAGGAGCTTGCCCAGGCTGTCAGCAGACCTGCCAGGACACCACTCGCAACGCCCTCATTGGGAAAAAAGCGGGCGCACTCGGTGACATGGGCGCTTTTTCGTTTTTCCCAACCAAAAACTTGGGCGCCTATGGAGACGGTGGCCTCATTACTACGGACGACGACCAGCTAGCAGACCTTGCTCGCATGCTGCGCGTACATGGTGCAAAGGAAAAATACTGCAATGAAATGCTGGGCTACAATTCCCGGCTAGATGCCATGCAAGCGGCTATTTTGCAGGTAAAGCTAGCCTATATCGACAGGTGGAATCAACAGCGGAGACAGGTTGCTAAAACCTACAGTGAGCTGCTGGCTGGCACTGTAGGGATCATCACCCCCAAACTCAGCGATGGTCACGTTTTTCACCAGTACACGGTTCGTATTTTGGATGGAAAACGTGATCGGGTGAAGCAGGCTTTAGCAGACGCCGGGATTGGCGCCATGATTTACTATCCGTTCCCTCAAGATCGTCTGCCAGTGTACAAGGGTCAATATGCAGCTAATCCGGTGAGTGATGAGCTTGGCGAGGAGGTTTTAAGCCTACCGATGTGGCCAGAGCTTTCAGCAGAAACCAGTCAGCAAGTTGTGAACGCACTTAAGTCCAGTCTGGCAAAGCTGTAAGGACGTCGTCAAAGATATCCCACCATGAGGGTGTCTCACTTTATACCCATAAATATTAAGTATTGTGTCTTGAATTGAGCGTACGTATTGTAACGGTGGGGTGTTATCAGTGAAAGCCGCTTGCCACTAGGTTTACAGCCTTTGAGATTGAGCTTTAACCGCAAACTTATTACAAAAGTTCACGATAAAGAGTCCGTAAATCTAGCCTTACGACTATACGGAGAACATAGGATACGCTGTGCCTGTTGCTTAGCTGAGTGCTTGTTACATGCTTCAAAAAGCGTTGGTTCGTCGTTGGTTGCGAGGTGTCATTGGAGCTTCCGGTGCCTGCATAACCGCTGTCATGATTAGTACCAGCGTCGCTTACGCACAGGCAGCACCCGCTCAAAGCTTGAGCTTACTACCGCTAGAACCGACAAGCTTTGCAGTAGACGGTGAGACGCTTCCGTTGGATGCGATCGCATCTAACATCAACAACCAAGTGGCGACAGATATCGCCGAAAGCGAAGAAGTCGTAGGCATAACCTTAGAAGACATTCCTATCGTCCGTGACTTTGTTGACGAAGAGGGAGACATGGATATGACAGGCGGAGGCCTACCTGTTTCTGTGGGAGTTTCAAGCTTCATGGATGCCTATGGTGTTGTTGTTAGCACAGACTTTAAGGTGCCGTAAAAGAGATCCTGATAAACTTGGGTTGCCCTATAGTTTCTGTCGAGTTGCTTAGGACACGTCTAAAGGCTACAGCCCGTAGCAGATAAAGCAACTCAACTAGCAAATGTCCTATTGCAATAGGACATTTGCTATATCAAAAGCTATTGATACTCAATTAATACTCAGTGTTGAGCAAAACCCATGGCTAACGAAGATACCGGAGATACGCTATTTGGGAAAATTATCCGTCGGGAAATTCCGGCAGATATTGTCTACGAAGACGACCTATGTCTAGCCTTTAAAGACATCACGCCCCAGGCCCCAACCCATATTCTTGTTATCCCCAAAAAGCCTATTCCCAAACTCTCAGAAGCCGAAGCTGAAGACAAAGCTCTACTCGGACATTTACTGTTTGCGGTCAGTGAGATAGCCAGAGAACAACAGCTAGAAAAGGGCTATCGTGTCGTTATTAATACAGGTGATGACGGCGGCCAAACAGTGTTTCACCTACACCTGCATTTGTTAGGCGGAAGAGCTTTAGGCTGGCCACCCGGCTAAAGCTTATATATTGGCTCTCACTTATATATTGGCTCTCACTTATATATTGGTATATGTGAGATCATTCATCGATCCGTTCTAGTTGCCAGAGAATTTGATTGCCCTCCCGGCGGATCCGAGACACCGTCCAGTTGCGCCAAGCCCAGTAATCTCCTCGGCTGGTCACGGCGCTGGCATTCACATCCATCAAGTCTGCCAGTTCTGCACTGGTAATCAGGTAGCCCTGTTTTGCGAGCTCATCGGTTACCTGTAGTGTTTCTAGCGTATTCTTCAGTCGTTCAATTCTACCGACTTCTGGCACATTATTATTTTTGGAACTGGAGGGGGCAGCCATTGAATTCTCTGTTGCTTGTTCTACGGACGATGGGGTCTCGTAGAATCTTAACGCTGGTCTCTCGGATGGTTGCTGAGTAGGGACAGTATTTGTTTCTGGCTTATCTATTGAGTTCTCTCTGGGGTCCTTTCTGGGATTCTGGGCTTTTTTGACACCTTGAGACACAGAATCGTCAGAAAGCGCCTGGGTTTCCACCGACTCAGAAGAGGTTGCTTTTGATTTTGCACCTGGCCGTCGCTTCTTGTTAGTCGGGTTGTATTGACTCAATGAAATGGTCTGAGAATGTGAGTAGGCACGGGCAATCTCATCGCAGCGCTCGTTCCCAGGATTACCAGCATGACCACGCACATAGCGCCAGTCAATCGTGAGGTTGTCGCTTGTTAGGCTTTGGCTGAGCTGATCGAGCTGCTGCCATAGGTCTTTGTTGAGCACAGGCTTTCCAGCAGAGGTCTTCCAACCCTTTCGCTTCCAGCCTTTAATCCATTTAGTAATGCCGTTTTTGAGATATTCACTGTCGGTGTGGAGAACAACAGGCTGATTATTATTTTTTTCGATATCGGATTCATTCAGAAATTCCAGGGCTGCGATCGCAGACTGCATCTCCATTCGATTGTTTGTCGTGGCAGTATCTTTTACGCCTAGCTCGTGCGCCTGACCATCTGCGAATTCTATGCGAGTGCCCCAGCCACCGGGTCCAGGGTTACCAGAACAGGCACCGTCTGTGTAGATCTCTTTGACTTGTCCACTGGCATTAGCGACGGCTGGCATATTTTGAGAATCCTCTGAAATTTGTTAGCTCAAATTTGTTAGCTAATCTAATACTTATTAACTGTTGATTGACCAAGTATATTAGTTAGCCAAAAGGTAGCTTAGCGCGGAAAACCCTACAGCAACGCCTAGCCGAAAGGTAATTTAGTCCGAATGTATTCTCGGCGCATCTGGGCGATCGCATCAATCGAAATCCCTTTTGGACACACCGCCTGACATTCTCCATGGTTAGAGCAATCCCCGAAACCCTCGGCGGTCATTTGCTGCGTCATTTTAACCACCCTTTGTTTGCGCTCAGGGTTTCCTTGAGCCAGCAGGGCAAGGTGAGAGATTTTAGCCGCTGTAAACAGCGAAGCAGAGGCATTAGGACAGGCCGCGACACAAGCGCCGCAGCTAATGCAGGTCGCGTAGTCAAAGGCCTGATCGGCATCAGTTTTTTTCACCAGTACCGCATTGGCATCGGGGGCTGAGCCGGTTTTAACTGAAACGTATCCGCCTGCCGCCACAATGCGATCAAAAGCAGAACGGTCCACCACCAGATCTTTTATTACCGGAAAGGCTGTCGCTCGCCAGGGCTCTAGTGTGACCGTATCGCCGTCTTTAAAGTTGCGCATATACAGCTGACAGACAGCTGTCTTTTTCTGCGGCCCGTGAGCTTGACCATTCACCATCATGCCGCAAGAACCACAAATCCCTTCGCGGCAGTCATGATCAAACTCAACCGGAATTTCGCCCTTAGCCATCAGCTGCTCGTTGAGCATATCGAGCAGCTCTAAGAACGACAGATCGCTTTGAACATTCTCTATGGTGTAGTTGTAAAAGCTACCATCACTCTGCGAATTTTCCTGTCGCCAAACGCTTAAATTGATTTTCATGGATTCTATGGGTGGGCCGGCTCAAAAAAGCGCTACTTACTACTTATAAGAACGCTGAGTAAGTTTGACGTTTTCAAAGGTGAGGGGTTCGCTAAAGCGCTCCGGCGGCTGTTCGTCGCCAGTATATTTCCAGGCGGCAGCAGTAGAATACTGCTCATCGATCCGTTGCGCTTCGTTATCAGCCGTCTGATATTCACTGCGAAAATGACTGCCGCAAGATTCTTCACGCGCGAGCGCATCGCGGGCCATGAGCTCGCCAAGCTCCATAAAATCAGCGACCCGTCCAGCAAATTCTAAGTTTTTGTTGAGCGTATTTGCCTCGCCTGGGACCAGCAGGTTTTGCCAAAATTCTGCACGCAGCGATCGCACATCCGCAATCGTTTGCTCTAGCTGCTTGCGACTACGACTCATACCCACACCGTTCCAAATTAACTGTCCTAAATCCTGATGGAATCTAAGAACCGTTTTATCGCCCTGGATACTCAACAGTTTGAGCGTCCGTGCCCGGGCTGAGGCTTCGGCTTCGCCAAACGCATCGTGATCGGTTTCAACCGGTTCCATATCGCTGGTCGCAATGTAGTCGCCAAGCGTGTAAGGAATAATAAAATAACCATCGGCCAGACCCTGCATCAGCGCGCTAGCCCCTAGCCTGTTAGCACCGTGGTCAGAAAAATTCGCTTCACCCAAAACGAACAGCCCCGGCACCGTGCTCATCAGGTGATAGTCCACCCAGAGGCCGCCCATGGTGTAGTGCACAGCTGGGTAAATGCGCATAGGAACCTCATAGGGATCTTCACCGGTAATGCGCTGATACATATCGAACAAATTGCCGTAGCGGGCGGCGATCGCATCCTTACCTTGAGACGCGATCGCATCTCGAAAGTCCAAATACACCGCCAGCCCAGTTTTTCCTACCCCGCGACCTTCATCAATCACCTGCTTGGCATTGCGAGAAGCCACATCTCGCGGCACCAAATTGCCAAACGTGGGATCGCGCGTTTCTAAGTAATAGTCGCGATCGCCCTCTGGAATATCGTTGGCTTTACGTTTATCGCCCGCTTTCTTCGGTACCCAAACGCGCCCATCATTGCGCAAGCTCTCACTCATCAACGTCAGCTTCGACTGAAACTCACTGGCTACCGGAATACAGGTCGGATGAATTTGAGTAAAGCAAGGATTAGCAAACAGCGCGCCTCGCTTATAGGCCCGCCACGCTGCGGTCACATTAGAGTTCTTGCCATTCGTCGATAGATAGTACACATTGCTGTAGCCGCCCGTCGCCAGTATCACCGCATCTCCGGCATAGCGTTCAAACGCGCCAGTGAGCAAATTACGCACCACAATGCCTCTGGCTTGCCCTTCGATTACCGCAAAGTCAAGCAGCTCTCGCCGAGGAAACAGTTCGATTCGCCCGGCTGCTACCTGTCGCATCATTGCACCGTAAGCACCCAGTAGCAGCTGCTGACCGGTCTGACCTCTGGCATAAAAGGTCCGAGAGACCTGCGCACCGCCGAAAGAGCGGTTGGTCAGCAGCCCGCTGTATTCGCGCGCAAAAGGCACCCCTTGAGCAACACAGTGATCAATAATTTGGTTGCTGATTTGGGCCAGACGGTAAACGTTGGCTTCTCGCGAACGATAGTCTCCGCCTTTGATCGTGTCGTAAAACAGTCGCCAAACGCTGTCCCCATCATTGGGATAGTTTTTAGCCGCGTTAATGCCACCTTGCGCAGCAATACTATGGGCCCGACGCGGCGAGTCTTGAATACAAAAGCTTTTAACCTGATAGCCTTGCTCTGCCAATGTCGCAGCAGCTGAGGCTCCGGCCAATCCGGTACCTACAACTAGAATGGTGTGCTTCGCCTTGTTGGTTGGATTCACCAGCTTGCAGTGGTCTTTGAACTTGTCCCACTTTTCGGTCAGCGGACCATCGGGAATGCGAGCATTTAAGGTCATGGGAGCGCCAGGTTCAAAAGCTAAGGTTCAAGGGCTAACGGTTTAAGGGCTAGGATTCAAAAGATAGGATTCAAAAGTAGAGCAAAGAAACTTGGGCCAAGATTGAGCGGTCTTGAAGAGATGACTTATCTAGCCAAGCAGGCCGAAGTAAATGGCTATAGGCAATCCCTTAATTGCTATGGAGATCGCTCTGCCCAAATCATCACTACCCATAAATACGCTCGGCTTCGTCGCGACCCCAAGCGAGTGCAATGCGCTCCAAAAGCCATGCCGCAAGTGCAATCCTAAAAAGCCTAGAACAATCACATAGCTAGCGGTATAAATCGGCTGCTGAAACGTCTCAAACACCAACCGGGCCATATCGCGGTCTGTAGAGCCCGGAACCCTATAGACCGGACCAAATTTAAAGGTCGCCAGATGCCATATCAAAAACACGCCCAGCAGCAGCCCAGAAAATATCATTGTCCGTGAAGCCAATGTCTGCCGACTGGGCGCTCCCGCACTCTCGTAAGCAGTGTAAGCAATCCGCCTAGCGCTCCGCTTACCGACATAGAGCCGAATGCCAATTGCGATATGAATCAGCAGCAGCCCCAGCAGACTAAACTCCACCAAGTAAAGGAGCGGCCTCAAGCGCTCGATAACATAGGCCAGATAGTTGAAGGTGGGCGCGCTAAAAAATAGCGTTAGATTCCCTAGCGCATGAATTACGACGAACGTGACCAGCCCTAGTCCGGTAACACCTGTAAGAATCTTTTTACCAATCGATGATTGCCACATTTCAGCTGGTGGAGCGACGTGATCTGATTTTCTTGACTCTGATTTTCTTGGCTTTGATTTTTCTGAATTAGAGATCGAAGAAAAAGCCATTGCGGATTGTTCCTAGATATTCTGATGCACCACGCTCTCTTGGATCATTCATTTTTAGCGCCTCCCTATATTTAAACGTAAAACGCCTGAAGATGCTGCCATTGAAAATCTTCAGGCGTTTTAGATGAGGGCGAGGCGTTTAGTCTTCGATAGTGACAGACTTGATTTTGTCGCCTTTTGCGATCGCATTTACGACATCCATATCTTCAGTCTTACCAAAGACCGTGTGGATGCCGTCGAGGTGAGGCTGAGATTCATGGCAGATGAAGAACTGACTGCCGCCCGTATTTTTGCCTGCATGCGCCATCGATAGGCTGCCAGCCTCATGCTTGTTGGGGTTAATTTCGCAGTTGATTTTGTAGCCTGGGCCGCCGGTGCCGGTGCCGTGAGGGCAACCACCTTGAACCATAAAGTTAGGAATGACCCGATGAAAGTTGAGATCGTCGTAGAAACCGTCTTTAGAGAGCTTTACAAAGTTAGCAACGGTGTTAGGAGCATCTTGATCGAACAGCTCAAGGTTGATGGTTCCCTTGTCTGTTTCCATAATTGCACGGGTCATATAATCGTCCTTTTCGGTATCACCAGTTGCCATTCTATAGCGTTGTTTCCTAGAAAACCATGCAGTAGCAGACTACGAAAGTGGCCTCTACCAACCTCGATCCGCGCATTTGCCTGTGAGAGTAATAGAAGCCAAGTGGATTTATCGTATGCCAGTCATCTCACGTTGGCCATGACTCCAAGTGAAAGATGACTGAAACATAGGTGATTGAAATATAGGTGATTGAGCTAAAGCTGCCTCAGCTGAAGCGAGAGTCGCTATGGCGCATTCTGCAAATCCAGTTCACGGCTGTAGGCAGCCTCAAGTACCTGCAATCGAGTTTCAAACTCCAGCTCTTGCAGGTCACACTGCAAGAGCTGTTCATCTTGATAAAACTCTATTTTCTCAGCAAGCTGCTTTTCGTAATCAGCCTGTAGCTGATCGGTCGCGGCTCGCAGCCTAATTTCATGCTCATTTTCGAGCTGCTGCAGCTGTCTTTTGCTGTTTTGTAACGCACTCAGCAGCTGATTCACGCGCTGCTTGAGCAGCCAGTAAACCAGTGCGGCTGCGAGCACACCGATGCACAGCCCAATAAAAAGTCCAATAATCAAAGCTCAACCGCTCCGTCTACGAAGGATTAGATGGTGAAAGATCCCATCTCTGTAGCCACAGCTTACGCCATCATTGAAGCTTTAATAGCGACAATCCAGACCAGAAAACTGCTGCTGCAAGCATGAGGAATTGTTAATTGCGTTGCGTATTATACAGAGCCATAGCATAAAAATGACCCCTTTCAGTAAGATAAGAGGGTCAGTAAGATAAAAGTAACCCCCAAGCTGTCATTTTGAGGACATGAGCTTTTGAGTGATTCCCCCCGGAAAGTAACCAGCGTGATGAGCGACAAATCTATGGGCAATGACCCAGAAACAGCGATCGCCGAGAATACTGGACAAAGCAACCAGGACGGGCAAATAGATACCGACACGGTCATACTCCCCACGGCTGGCGACGAGTTTAAGCCACCGGTCGATGAAGACGCAAAAGCATTAGCGCTGGCGATCGCAGCCGCCGCAGACGATAGAAAGGCCGGAGATATTACTGTTTTGCAGACCGGCGATGTCTCTTACCTCGCAGATTACTTTGTCATTGTCACCGGATTTTCCAACGTTCAGGTGCGGGCCATCTCAAACTCAATTGAAGGCGCAGTCGAAGAAAAGTTTGAGCGCCAGCCCATTAGAACAGAAGGCATGAGCGAAGGCCGCTGGGTGTTGAAAGACTATGGAGATGTGATTGTTCATATCTTTATGCCGACAGACCGTGAGTTTTACGATTTAGAAGCCTTTTGGGGACATGCTGAGCGCATTGAATTTACGCCTAGCTCGTTGAATACATCTATCAACAGTTGACCCTATCTGATCTATAGCTTCTGTCGAGTTGCGTAGGATACTTTCATCGGCTGAAACCATTGCATAGCAACGGGCAACTCGACTAGCAAAATAAGAATGCATCCTTACTTTGCGATAGCTCTGTCAGTCAGATAGGCAGTCAGATAGGGTCAGAGATAGTCGAACCCAGAGCATCAACCCAGAACATCAACTCAAAACACCCAGTAAGATAAACGAAGCAAACACTCCTGCGACCATTCCGTAAAAAGGAACTCGATCATAACTTCGATGAACGGCGATATCAAAAAAAGCTCTATCAGCGCCCGATGCCCTGTCCCTAGCGATCAGATTCCAATCAAGGAATATGAAAGCATGAGTGAGTCTTGGTTCTACAGCTGGGGAGCGCGCGATCTACACGGATACTTGGTGCCAGTGATCGGACTCTGGCTGCTGAGCTGGCTCGTGGTTGGTCCGATGGCTGCGGTCAGTTTTATGCCAGCTAAAATGCCGCCGCAGTTTTTAATTAGCGCCTCTTTAGGCGCGCTATTGCTACCAACACTAGCGCTGGTACAGCTGTACACAGGCTGGCGACATGTTTGCGACCGGCTGGGGCAACAGGCTGTGCCCTACGAAGAATCTGGCTGGTATGACGGACAAATATGGGAGAAGCCAGAAGATGTATACAACCGCGATCGCCTGATCGCTGATTACCAGGTAAAGCCTGTACTCCATCGGCTTCAAAAAACGTTCGCCGTGATCTGCGGAATTTGCGCCTTTAGCCTTGTGACCTGGCAATTCATTTAGCCATTCACGGTCTAACCATTTGCTGTTTAACTATCTATTATCTAGTCGTTTTTTGGCTATCTGTTTTATTGGCTATCTACCGCTTGGCCGTTTGGCTAGTCGCTAGCGCAGACCATCTATCTCAATACAGTTCGGCTCGTCATCTGCTAGTCCGGCCGGCCGCTGCGGGCGTTGAGCCAAAGTATCAATTAGCCAAACTATCAACCTGAAATATTTAACAACGGAATGTTGAATCTATGAATAGGGTGAGTCGTCATTCCTCGTCGCTGCTAAAAATCCAACTCTTAAGAGAGGGCATTGTAGAGTCTACGCATACGGCTCACGCGGTCATTTGTGACGAGCGCGGGCGAGTCTTGACCAGTGCAGGCGATCCAGAGTTTGGTAGCTTTATTCGTTCATCGCTTAAGCCGTTTCAAGCGATGGCGGTTACAACAACTGGCACGCTCGACCATTTCCAGCTAACCGACCGCGATCTGGCCATTATTTGCAGCTCACACCATGGAAATATTGAGCAGACCCGTCAGGCATTCAACGTTCTATGGCGCTGCGATGTCGAACCTACGGCGTTGCAATGCCCTATTCCTAAAGGGAAAAATACCCAGCTAGCGCACACCTGATCTGGCAGACATGCTGGC
>CALDSK010000014.1 GCA_937911865.1 uncultured Synechococcus sp. | reverse complement strand
CTCAAAGCACTGCCTGACGTGGCTTATCAAGAATGGTGCAAGATCTGAGATAAGCTGCCTATTTTTCAGCTACCTTTACGTGAAGGTGATTCAGAACCTGTTGTAGATTTACAGGTTTTGCTCGGTCATGTTTATCAGCAGTCTGGTTACGATTTAAAACTTGACTATCAATAGGATCCAGTTCCATTTTTTCTTGAGAAAGAGACTGCTTGGCTAGAGAATTTATTACAAGAAAAAGGCCTGCGATCGCAATAATATCAAACGCTTTCAATTCAAACGCTTTCAATTCCCGAGAAAATCTTCAAAAATGACAGAACGTGACGAACGTAGGTCGCAGGTGCTTCTAAATGAATATTGTGTCCACAGTTTTCAACGATCTTCCGACTAGATTGTCGCCTAGCAGCCATCTCTTTGTGTATCTCACGGTTGATTACTACGAACTTAGTATCTAAGTCCCCTACGAGCAGCACTATGGGTTGCTTGATCTGTTGTAAGATTTCCCAAAACGAGGGCTGCTGCCCAGTCCCCAGTCCTCTTAGCGCCTGGGATAGTTCTGCTGGCGCGTTTTTTCTTCGCCGCTGGAGCATGGCTGCGTACTTGTCAGGATGCTGTTTTAAGCTATTAAATAGCGGATTTTGATACCATTGATCGAGAAAAATCGGGAAAGGAGTCGTTTGTAGGCGATGCGCGATCGCCTCATCGTGTTCTCTCCTTTGCTGTCGCTCCTCAGCTGTTTTTAATCCAGGGGAAGTCGATTCTAATATCACTCGAACAAAGTAATCTGGAAACTTACAGGTTAGATACAGCGCAAGCCGTCCGCCCATGGAATAGCCCAATAAATGAGTTTGAGAGATATTTAAAGAACGCAATAGTAATAAAAGCGAATCCGCTGTTCTGGGAAAGGTGTAGCTGCTCGGCTGCGTTAAGGTTTGGCCGTGGCCGGGTAGGTCAGGCACGATGCAATAGAAATGGTGAGAGAGGGTAGAAACTATGGGTGCAAAATCGAGATGACTACCGAGAAAACCGTGGAGCAGTAGAAGCGGCGGGTTTGCTGATTCTCCGGCGGTGACATAATGAAGATTGTGATAGCTGGTCGATAGGATAGGCATGCTAGACAAAATTAAACAGCGCTGTGATCAAACAGCATTAATAAGATGTTTTCTTTGCTGGGCGCTTTGTCTGCGATCGCAAACCACTTCCAACACCCGCATGCCTTGAGCTGGTAGTATTTTCACACAATCTACAAACTCTTTCGTATTGCTAATTAGCCGATGCTCTACGCCATAGGCTTTGCAGAGAGAAAAGAGATCGACTTGCTGCGGCGTCGCAAAGTATTTCTCGAAGTAATCTTCGGGGGCGGTATTAAACTGAGCAATGGGCAACATTTCAAAAATGCCGCCGCCATTGTTGTTAATGACAATAATGGTAAGGTGGCCCGAGAGCTGAGACGCATTCAGTAGCCCGTTTGTATCGTGTAGGAAGGCGAGGTCTCCTGTCAGTAGCACGGTCGGAAAGTTGTGGTGTGCTAAACCCATGGCGGTAGAGAGGGTGCCGTCAATGCCATTAGCCCCGCGACTAAACACAGGCTGAATTTTGCGATCGCCCGGTGGCCAAAAATATTCAACATCTCGCACTGGCATGCTGTTTGCAACAAACAGCGGCGTATCATCTGGTAGGCATTGGGCCAGTAGCCAGACGACCTTACTTTCTAGTAAGTTGTTTTCAGTCGCTAGCTGATTATCCAGGCTTTGACGTATGGCGGTCTCTTGGGTGAGCCATTGCTGGGCATAGCTGCTGTTAACGGGCACGTTTTCTACTTTTAGAACAGAAATAATCTGTTCTAAATCTGTTGTGAGTCCTTGTACAGGCCCGTGTAGCGGGTCTAGATTGCGCGACGGGCCAACAATCCACCGCAACGGCTGATGGGTTTGCAGCCACTGGCGGAGCACTTTGCTAATGGGCAGTGGTCCTAGCTGAATGACCTGTTCAGGAATGAGCGTATCGGCTCTTTGACGATTTCTCAAAATCAGATCGTAGGTGCTGATAAGCGAAGGGGTAAGGCACTGATAGTTGCGTAATGGGGAGAGTCCTTCTGCTAGTACGGGCCAGCCTAGCTGCTGCGATAGCTGGCTGATCGCTTGGCAGTAGCCCTGCGGATAGTGAGGACTGCTGGGTCCGGCGATGATGAGCCCTTTTTGAGTCTGTTGCCAGGTTGTGATTGGCAGTGAGGGCGATCGCCCTCCAATAGATGAAGCGGTCGAAACTAGAGGCGTTGAAACGCTAGCAAAAAATGACTCAAACTCAAACGTCGCCTGTAGCGCCTGCGTGCTGCTGTCGGGCAGTGGAGGAAGCGGATCGCGAAAAGGACAGTTGAAGTGGATGGGACCTGGAATCGGTGCGATCGCCCGTCGCCAGCCATTCAGTAAAGTCTGTCGGAGGTACGCCAGCATGCGAGCGCTTGCTATTGGTACCGCAAGCTCACTGTAGTGCTTGGTAAAACTGCCGTAGAGCTTTTGCTGGGCGATGGTTTGCCCAGAGGCGCAGTCGCGCAGTTCTGGAGGACGGTCGGCGGTGAACACCAGCAGAGGAATGCCACTTTCGTAGGCTTCGATGACGGCTGGATAGAAGTTTGCGCCTGCGGTGCCAGACGTACAGACCAGAGCAATTGGGCGATGCTGGCGTTTGGCGCAGCCCAGGGCAAAGAAAGCCGCCGATCGTTCGTCTAGAATAGGTAGCCCTTCGATGTCAGGGTGGGCCGCGAAGGCAAACGTCAGCGGTGTAGAACGAGAGCCAGGGCAAAGAATTGCGGTTTGCAGGCCCAAGCGAGCGAGGGTTTCAACGGCAACAGAGGCCCAGAGACTGTTGGTGTTGCGAAAATCTAAGGGCATAGAACTAAAGGAATCAAGCTAGAGGCGTCGAGCTAGAGACGTCGATCCCAGCGCATCAAAACGCTGCTTAAACCAGTGCGTTGAGTAGCGTCTGCAATTTTAGCCTGATTTCTGCTAGCTCCTTGTCAGGCTCTGAGCCAGAAACAATACCTGCACCTGCATAGAGTCTTGCCTTGCAGCCGTCGATTAGGGCTGAGCGAATGCCTACGATAAATTCACTGTTACCATTGGTGTCGATCCAGCCGAGGGGAGCGGTATATAGGCTGCGGTCGAAGGTTTCGTGCTGACGGATGAGCTGACAGGCTAGCGATCGCGGTAGCCCGGCAACCGCTGGTGTGGGGTGAAGCTTGGCTAATACCTTTAGCGGAGAGACGGCGTGTTGGTCAATCTGGGCGGTAATGGGCGTGTGTAAATGTTGAATGTTAGAGAGTGGAAGGATATGGGGTTTGCTGGTGTAGTCGGGAGAAAGACCGAGCGATCGCAGCTGACGCACAATGAATTCGACGACGACCTGATGCTCATACCGCTCTTTTTCACTGTTTAGGAGCGCTTGAGCGATATCGCGGTCGGCTTCGGGTGTCTGTCCTCTAGACGCTGAACCGGCTAGCGCGTCTGTGGTCAGTCTGCCTTCGTTAAGGCTGAGCAAACGTTCGGGGCTCGCACCAATAAAAGATTGGCCTTGGCCATTGCCGACCGAGAAGACGGTGCAGTCAGGGTGATTTTTTCGAAGGGTTTGGAGCGATCGCACCACATCGATAGCCTGTGGTGCCACCACATCCATCACGTCGGCGAGAACAACTTTATGCAGTCGCCCCTGATTGAGTTGGCCTAGAGCCTCTGTTACAGCGCCCTCAAAACTCGCGACGTCTTTGGAAACAGTTTTGTGAGACGCCTGCCGGGCACCGCCGAGGTCATCAGCTATGTTGATCTGACGCAGCTGTTCATAAATGTGCGCTGTCGTCTGCTTCGCCTCAGATGTTGCCGTAATTAGATAGTTAAACGTGACGGTAGATCCTTCCGTCAGGGTCATGACCTGCACTTGTGGAACAAATAGATAGGTCGGCTCGAAATAGCTAGGTGCTACTGTAAAGGGCTGTGATTGAGGAATAGAAGAAGAAGAGGTCGTAGACGCTTTAGTCGGGTGGTCAAAAAAGGTCGCGCTACAAAAGAAGCGACCCGCTAAATCTGCTTTAGAGTTGTTTTTGGCGTAGATGAACTGCGTCTTCCAGGTTTGGGTGAAAGCCTGCGCCTGTTCAAACCGTAAGGGGCCAGCAGCGCTACAGCCCACCGCTACGCCTAGCCCTACAATGGCCCACTGCTGAGGAGAATCGTAGTAAAAGTGGCGCTGGCTTGACTGTCCCAATGCAGAAAGGACCACCCATGGCGCGGTAGGTGCAATCGGAAAGGTAATGCTGGCAATTTTAGGATGATTTGTTTGAATCGCCTGCTGTTGGCAGTGAGTTAAAAAACGAAAGGTCTCTGCCTTCTCGGGCGTTATCTTACCCGCTGTCTTCTGATCTAATGCCTCAGAAGGCTGTGGTGCTTCAAAAGGCGCTTCAGAAAAGTCAGTTCCGTAAAAGGCAGCTGGCATCAAGGTTGCAGTAACAGGCGATCCATCCATTTTCTCATGCTACTCACCGATATCAAAACGGCTTTTGCAGTGGCAGCATTAAATAATATTGCGGCTGCTACTCTGAATCGGGCCTTTATGAAAAAGCGTTGAGGCACCTTTATGTCCTATACCTCGTCTTCTCTCAATAACCTGTCAGCCGTTATTGAGAAGTCTGGGAAGGCAACTGACTGAATTACACTATTCTCTCGGTAGCCAACTTCCTGGTACTGCCCATCTTTCAGAATTAAAACAGTCACGACTTCCTGGTGGCGATCTATAATCCAATACTCTGGAATGCCTCTTGCTTCATATTGTGCTTTCTTGTCTGTGTAGTCTTCATCAGAATTAGATTCGCTGACAACTTCTACAACTAGAAGAGGATTCTCTTGATCCATGGCGATGCCGCTATAGTCGCCGCGAATCTGTTCAAATCCCCTTTGTGTCAGGACCATTAGGTCCGGAATGCGAGCCTTTCTACGTACCTGCCGCGTTCTTCCATTGGGCAAACGCACCGACATAGGCGTGACTTCTATTGCCGTTGAGTTCATCCGAATGAGCCGACGGCTCACAAATGCCTTGAGATACTCATATAAATCCATTGCCAAATTGATATTGATATCGTTTTCATTTGGCAATTCAAAGAGTTCTCCGTTGTCTAGCAACTCATAACGTCCTTCAGCCCCGTTGTCATATGCAAGGTATGCCTTGAAATCAAGCGGCTTAACTAGAGGATAGGCAGCGGTCATAACACTTCCTCAATGCGCCCTCAATGCGCGTTAGCGGTCTCTTCATTATAAGCAGCGCTTAGTAATGCGTTCCTGTCTTACGGTGATGAATAGCAGTTTTGGCATCCATATCTATCACTTCGCCGCCGTTGACAGTGGCATATATCACCCAGTGATCGCCGCAGTCCATTCGGCCAGCGACTTCGCATTCTAGATAGGCGATCGCCTCTTCCAAAATAATTTGTCCGTCTTCAGTTTCCTTTGTATCCACACCTTCAAATCGATTTTCTCCGGGGCCAAAGGGCTTGAGAAAATGCTTCATTGGCCCTAGGTGCTTGCCCTCAGCCAAAATATTTAGCACGAAGCTGCTGCCCGTATGCATCAAGTTCTCGATGGCCCGTTCCTTGGCGACAGCGACCGTAAATCCAGGTGGGGTAAACGTTGCCTGCGCCACCCAAGATGCGAGCATAGCACTGCTAATATTGTCTTGCTTGGCTGTGACAATACACATTGAGCCCACTAATCGCCCAATGGCTTTTTCGACAGAAGAGGCCGCAACTTTGGGAACGACTTTTTTCTTCTTCGCTGCTTTTTTGAGCTGTTGGGCGAAGTCGGTGCCTGCCTGCTCACACATTTGCAGGGTGCTAGCGTCGGGGGTGAATTTGACGCGGATGGGCTCAAAGCCAAAGCTGTAGCCAGCGTCTTTGAACTTACTTTCGAGCAAGTCAATGGCTTCTCCACTCCAGCCAAAGGAGCCAAAGACGCCTGCTAGCTTAGTTTTACTGGCGGCGCTAAGGACTACGCCCAAAGCGGTTTGAATCTGTGTGGGTGCGTGGCCGCCCAGGGTTGGCGAGCCCATGATGAATCCGGCAGAGTTTTCAGCGGCGTCTTTTACTTCGGCAGTGGTCGCCTGCTCGGCGTTGATGGAGTTGACCGAGACGCCTGCTTTGGTGATGCCACGTGCGATCGCCTGCGCAATTGTGGCCGTATTGCCGTATGCCGAGGCGTAAATAAGGGCGACCGATTCGGTTTGACTTTTTTGCTTAGCGGCCCAGCCTTTGTAGTGGTCGGTGAGCTCTACTACGCCGTAGCGAACCAGAGGGCCTTGGCCGACGGCGTACAGGCGAGGTGCATAGTCGGAAAGTTTTTCTAGCGCGGTTTCGACCTGCCGGGCGTTGGGTGCCATTAGGCAGTCGAAATAGTATTGCTGATCTTCTAACAGCTGCTCCCGGTTCAGGTCGTAGGCATCTTCACCGCAGATGTGAGCACCGAAGAATTTGTCGCTGTAGAGTACTTCGGTGTAGCTATCGTAGGTGCACATGCCACCGGGCCAGCGTGGGGTTGGCGTGGGAATAAATTCTAGGTGGTGGCCCTGGCCAAGGTCTAAGTCACTGCCGCCTTTGACGATCTGAACCGGATGAGTGACCTCAGCGGCTTCGAGTGCTAGCTTGGCGGGTAAAGAGCAGACAATGGTTGCCTGAGGCGTTAGCGCTAGCAGCACCTTGAGTGTCTTGATGCGGTTGGGATTGATGTGACCCAAGATGATGTAGTCAACGTCATGCGGGTCGATCTCGCCTTTGAGAGCTTCTATAAATTTTTGGGTGAAGGAGCCGCCCGGCGGATCGATTAGGGCGACTTGGTTGCCACGAATCAGGTAGCTGTTGGCAGTGGTGCCTTTCTCAAGCGCGTATTCGATTTCGAAGCGAAGTCGTTCCCAGGAGCGTGAGCGGAGGACGGTGGTGTCGGCGGCGATAGGTAGGATTTGAACGTCGCGGCGACCTGTTGGTTCCGCAGGAACGTCGGTAGGAGTCTGTGGCGTGGGGATTTGTGCAGTCATAGGGAGGAGCCTGTTTGTCTGAGGAGCTTAGATGCGTGAGACCCCCATCCAGACGACGACTGACTGTAAAAGGGGGAAATTTTTGTCTATATCTAAGCCTGAAGCAGATCCCCTCCAGAGGGGACTGACTTCAGGCGGGATTAGAGAGGTTTGTCTCGCGGTTTAGTAGTAGTTGCCGACTCTTCTGTGGTGGATGGCGGTGAGGGCTTCTTCTTTGGACACTTTGCCGTCATCTACTGTGCAGTACACTAACCAGTGGTCGTTTAGCTCCATGCGGCTAGCGACTTTACATTCTAGGTAGGCTAGGGCATCGGCCAAAATTGGAGACTGGTTGTTTGCCGGGCGGGTGCGGATGCCAGCAAACCGATCTGCGCCAGGTGGGAAACGCTTGAGGAAGTGCTTCATGAGCGGCAGGTGATTGCCTTCTTCCAAGATATTTAGCACGAAGGTATCGCCAACCTGCATGAGCGATTCGATGGCACGGTCTTTGGCGACGGCGACGGTGAAACCTAGCGGCTCGAAGCTGGCCTGGGTAATCCAGGAGGCGAGCATGGCTGATTGAACATCTCCCTTAGTTGCGGTGATGATATACAGGCCACTGCTAATTCGACCTAGCGCCTTTTGCAGGTCTGCATCTAGGGCCTTAATTTTTTTGATTTTCTTGGTTTTAGCTAGGTCTTGACCTAGGTCGGTTCCGGTCTCTTCGCAGAGCTGGTAAGTGGCTTCGCTAGGGGTGTCTTTGATTCGAATCGGGTCAAAGGCGACTTTCAGATCGAGATCTTGTAGGTTGGTTTGTAGCGTGTCGATGGGTTCGTCGTCGCCGCCGTAAGACTCGAATAGGCCAAAGGTTTTCTTTTTGTTGACGCCTGCCAGGATCGTACCCAGGGCAGCGCGAGTTTCTTCGGAGCCTTTGCCAGTCGAGGGCGGCATGCCGATGATGATACCGGTAGCACGGCTGACGATTTCGTTGACTTCTTGGGCATCGGCGGAGCGTAGGTCAATCATTTCGACGCCGACGCCGGTTTTGCTAATGCCGCGGGCGATCGCCTGAGAGATGCGATCACTAAACCCGTAGTCAGATATGTAAAAGATCGCCACTAAAGTTTCAGCGTCATTTTTCTGCTGACTCCACTCACGATATCGACCGGTGAGTTCTTCTAAGTTGTGGCGCAATAAGGGACCGTGGCCAGTGGCAATAGTTGTGATATCTCCGTCGAGCTTATCCATTCGCTTCATCGCAGAGACGACGGAGCGGGCATTGGGGCCCATCAGACACTCGTAGTAAAAGTGGAAGTCGGGGGAGAGTGCCGCTAGATCTTCGTCGAAGGTGTCGCCTGTGCAATAGTGGGCTCCGAAGGCATCGCAGGTGTAGAGAATGCCGGTTTTGTGGTCGAAGGTGAAGATGGTATCGGGCCAATGGAGGTTGGGTGCGTTGATGAATTCGAGCACGTGGCCGTTGCCTAAATCGAGCGTTTGACCGCTTTTGACGATTTGGCGCTCAAAAGGCTGATGGATCAAGTCTTCTAGGAATGCGATCGCTACTTTTGCACCCACGACGACAGCGTTTGGGGCTAGGGCTAGGACATCTTTTATTAGACCGCTGTGGTCGGGCTCGGTGTGGCTTACCACAATGTAGTCAATCTCAGCTGGATCGATTTCGCCTTTGAGCGCTGCGATGTACTGCTCGCGAAACTTAGCGTGAGAGGTATCCACTAGGGCTGTTTTTTCACCGCGAATGAGAAAAGAATTGTAGGTGGTGCCATTTTGCAGGCCGAATTCGATATCGAATCGGTCGCGGTCCCAGTCTTGCGATCGCAGCGTCGTTGTATTTTCTGCAATCCCTTCCACCTGCATAGACAGGCGCTTCTGAACGGGCTCTTTAGTTTGAACAGCAGCAACCATCGTCAAATCTCCTATTTCTGCAATCACTAGCGGTGGCGTCATAAACGCCCACTGCCCCTCTCACCTAGCCGGTTTATCTAGCGTGTGAGTTTAGCAACATAAATGTTTCTTAATTCATATTGTGCCGCAAATTGGCTCATCTTGGCATCCAAAAACGAGAATAAATACTTATTAAAGGTATTAAGTGCTTTTGTTCTCCGCTAAAGTTGCCGTTGAAAGAATACTAAATTCGTACTGCCATAGCGCTTCTCTCGCACGACTTTCAGCTTCGTTGAGACCGCCTCAGGTACCTGCTCAGGCGTCCAGTGTCCGCCGCCATATTCGACTGCTGCTTCTCCTCCGGCGGTCAGACAATTTACTAGCTGAGCGAGCACAGATGGGTACAAACCACCTGCATAAGGCGGATCAAAATAGATTAGATCGAACGCCGCCAGTCGTTTTATCTGCCGGACGACATCGCCTCTGACCACGCGATACGTCTGCTCTGGCTTAGCTACCTTTTGCCAGTTTTTGGCAATGACCTGGCAGGCGGCCGCCGATTTTTCAATACCCACAACTTCGGCGGCTCCCCGGCACAGCGCTTCTGCCCCCATCGCGCCGCTACCCGCACATAGATCGAGCCATTTGGCACCTAGAACTCGACCTTGCCAAATATTAAATAGGGCCTCTCTCACTTTCGAGGATGTCGGGCGCGTGGCATCGCCTGGCAATGTTTGAATTGCTCGGTTCCCGTAGATACGGATAGTCATGCACTCAATCAGTTGTTTGACGGATCGCCTGGTTGAATTGGCGGCTGGTTCGTTTCTGTCTTGTCTGATGTCAGGCTGGTTAAGCAGCTTTTAAGCTCATCTATGGTTTCTATTTCGAAGAAGCGATCGCTCAATTTGTCTAACTGCTTGCCCGATAGCGCTTGAATACTGTTCGTTATCTGCTCTGACAGCTCGCCTAGTCTACGGGTTAAAAGCTTGAGTATCAGTTCGCTCTGTCCTTCTTGGCGGCCTTCTTGTAGGGCATCTTGGTAAACGCGCGTTTCTTTTAGTACATCAATCCCAAGCATTTTCGCAATGACCTCTCGTTCAAGGACTGGAAACTTGTATACGACTATTGTCTCAATTAATCCCAGAATTTGCGAATCGGATAAGCTGGAATCATTGTTTACCTTGACGCGCTCTATCAGTGATTTAGCCCGTTGAATAGCAGCTTTTGGTTTGGTGACTATTAGCTGGAGGATAGTAGCATTTAGAGAGTCAGTAGAAAGTTCCTGAAAATCCTCCAGGTAAATGCGATGGACTTGATCGCTGTTCAGTAAGGATTGATAAGGTAATCGCTGCTGTTCGGCTGGCTCGCGGCTACGGCGCGCAAAGATTACGATAGCGCGCCAGTGAATCACATTCGGATTGTGACTTAAAAAGACAAAGATCTCAGCAAATAAGCGTCGATAAAATTGAATGTCCTTTTGAAACTGAACTTCTACAAAGACGGTGGGCTGGCTGGCGCTCTCAATTTTAGGCACCAACACGCCATCGAAACGGAAAGCGGTTTCCTTTACTTCCACTGATGAAAATTTATAGGGTACGGTCGGCTGCTGCCCAATGAGTTCTAGGACGATTTCAGGCGCAATTCTAAAAAGAACGTGGAAAATATGGTCAGTTTTCATCTGTGTAGTTACTTGCTGTGCAAGTTCTTGGTCCTACAGGTAGCTACACCAGTCGCTCCAGCCACCAGGATACAGCTTGTGCATGGGATGTCCGGCCATGACGAGCGAGAAAAGGTTGACGCAGGCCGTGACGCCTGAGCCGCAGTAGACAATGATTTCGTCGTCAGGCTTGAGCTGAGCCCAGTGTTTTGACAGCTCGTCAGCGCTTTTGAGCTGTCCGTCTTCGGTGCTGACGTTTTTCCAGAATGAATTAATTGAACCGGGGACGCTGCCTGCAACTGGGTCGATGGGTTCGACTTCACCGCGCCACCGTTCAGGCGATCGCGAATCAATGACCGTAACCTCCGGTAAGTCCTTTCGCTGTCGTACGGTTTCAATATCTACTAACCAATCTGGCTGAGGGGTCGGGTGAAAATCGCCAGTTTGCTCTGCGGTTTGCTCTGTGGTTTGCTTTGCGGTTGTCGCTGTGGGCGCGTCTGTAGTGAGAGCGTAGCCTGCTGATTTCCATGCCTGAATGCCGCCATCTAAGAGGGCGACCTGTTCATGTCCTAGATAGCGCAGCATCCACCATAGTCGGGCGGCGAAGGCAAACCGTGAATCGTCGTAGATGACGACCTGAGTGGGGCCATCAGCAGAGCTGGAGCGAATGCCGAGCTGATTGAGCTTGGTGACGAGGGTATTCCAGTCTGGCAGTGGGTGGCGGCCTCCGTGTGCTTGGATTGAACTAGAGAGGTCCTTGTTAAGGTCCAGGTAGTAAGCGCCGGGAATGTGGCCCTGTTGATATTCAGTTTGGCCCTGCTGCGGGTCGGCGAGTGAGAAGCGGGTGTCGAGAATGACAAGGTTAGGATCTTCGAGGTGCTGTGCTAGCCACGATGCGGTGATGAGGGGTGTGTTTTTTTCCATAGTCGGTATTTATCAGCGTGTCTGGGCGAGCGAAGTGATCCGGCTTGATAGTGAAAGGATCCGGCTTAACAAGTGTGATCGAAATAATGCCTAAGTAGACCTACTTAGGCTACGGTAATTACGACTTCATAAATAGGGCCTTAAAAATACGGCTTCAAAGTGGCGAGCGTTTCGTTGAACGACCGTTTCTTTAGCCGGTATTGCTTGAAAGAGGACTTTTTAAGATTACTTTTGTTAAGTATTTGAAACTATGCAGGATACCTTGCGATCGCAAAGCTTTTTTCTAGTCGATGACCATACGGCTATCTTGAATGGAACAGCGATGTCGCTCAAGCAAGAATTTCCTGAGGCTGAAATTGCCATGGCTCAGACGGCTCAAGAGGCCCGGCAAAAGCTAGCAACCCTGCATCCAGATTTGATCATTGTCGATTTGTCGCTGCCAGAAACCAAGGGGGCGACCTGTCGTACTGAGACGGGCATTAACCTGCTACGAGAGTTTTTGGAAATCTACGAGACCTATAACTTCGTGGTGCAAAGTGCGAACGTGATGTCGCTGGTACGCATAAAGCCAAGTATTGATGCGCACCAGGGTGGATTTGCTTTGGTGGATAAGGGTGAGCCGACCGAGGAGATGCTGAAGCGGGTGAAGTGGGCGCTAGATGGGCTGGTGTATACGCCGCCGACGATGCGCAAGCATTTAGAGATTAAGCCGCAGTGGATGCAGGTGCTAGAGCTGGCAGTGAATGAAGGGTTCAACGATAAAGCGATCGCTAAAGAAATGAACGTGGCGGAGCGCACGGTTCGTAACTACTGGGCTAAGCTACAAGATGTTCTGGGGGTGTATCAGGAAGAAGGTAAGATTTTACGAATTCAAACGGAACTGAGAGCCAGAGAAGAGGGCTTGATTGACTAAACAACAATAAACAGAACGGATGAACAGAGCGGGCTGGAGTAAAAAGGCACTGAGCCTATTGAGCTTGTTGGGAGGCGGATCGTCTAGCCTCTTTGTGGGAAGCGTAAGTGCTGTTGTTCTGGTGTGTGTAGCTCGGCTGCTCGGCCTTTGGGAAGGCATTGAGCTACAAACTTTGGATCTTTTCTTGCGCCATCGCCCGATTGAAGCGGTTGATGAGCGCATTACGGTTTTAGAGATTACTGACGCTGATTTGCAGGCGCTAGGAACCTATCCTGTGCCTGATGATGAAATGCTGGCGCTGTTAGAAAAGCTAGAGACCTATGAGCCTAGAGTAATTGGGCTGGATATTTTTAGAGATTTGCCAGTTATCAATCCGCTGCGGACAGCGTCTGATCTCTCACGTGAGTATGCCGGTAACTATGCTGAGCGATCGCACGATGCACTGCTAACGCTGCTCAGTACCTCACCTAAAATCGTCACGATTGAAAAAATCTTAGCGCCGCCCGTGCAAGCACCGCCAGGCGTTCCCTGGGAAAATATCGGATTTGCTGATGCGCTGCTAGATAGCGATGGCTTTTTGCGCAGAAGCCTGCTGGCGAGCCCTAGCGATGCCAATCCAGATGATTATCATCTCTCTTTTACTATTCAGCTGGCAGCAAAGTATCTGGCGGCTGAAGGCCTTGAGCTAGAAAACGGCATAGACGATCCGGTTGCGATGCGCTTTGGCGAGACAGAACTGTTTCGAATGACGCCGAATTCAGGCGGCTACAGGTCGCAAGACACAGGCGAGAATCCGGTCGTTTTGATCAACTTTCGCCATCATCCAGAGCCTTTTCATCGGATTTCTCTGTCGCAGTTTATGGCGGATGACTTTTCAGCTGACTGGATTGAAGATCGAATTGTGCTAATTGGTATGACAGCGGTCAGTACCAAGGACTATATCAATTCCGCAGCGCTAATTGAGCCCAGAAACGACGAAACTAACCGGATTAAAAGTCAAAATCCAGGGTTAGTCCCAGGGGTAGACTTGCAAGCCCACGCTATCAGCCAGATTCTAAGTGCTACGCTGGATGGACGGCCCATTTTTAGGACCTGGGTACCCCATTGGGAATATCTGTGGATTGTTGGCAACGGGCTAGTTGGCCTGAGTTTGGTTTATATCAAGCGAAGGATTTCTACGGTAGCGGTGATCTTCATTGTCATTGGCAGCGTGCCGTTTGTGTTGTCTTATAGTTTGCTGATGGCGGGCGTTTGGATTCCGCTATTTCCAGCTTGGGTAGCCTATGCGGTCAGCGGCAGTGGGATGCTGGTGTATCGACTGCACCTGTACGAGCAGGGCCGCAAAATTCGATTTAATGAACGCCAGAGGGTCCTAGAGCGCAGCTACAACGCAATTCACAATGGGCCTTTGCAAACGTTAAAAAGTCTGATCCGACAGGTCTCATCGCAGTCTTTACAGGCCAGTGCGCTCGGTCAAAGTCAGCTCACCCCCAGCCAACTACCGCCAGATCAGCTAGAAACCTGGCTATCGTCTTTGCACACGGTGGACTCGGAGCTAAGAAATATCTACGAATTTATGCAGCGAGAGTATCTACAGACCGGGTATTCACCGTCCGCATCGCAGATTTATCTGACAAAGAACTATGTCATTGACTTGACTGAGCCGCTACATGAGCTGTTGCATCAGGTGTATCAGAACAGATTGCAAGAGTCAGGGGCTTACTTTGGAACGATTCGGATCAAAATCTCTGACTTTTGTCCGATGGATGCTGAGCATTTGACGGTCGCGCACAAGGAGAGCCTGCTGCGGTTTTTTGAGGAGGCGCTGTGCAACGTAGAGCAGCATGCGGTAGGTGCGACGCGGCTAAAAGTCGTGTGTAAGCAAACCGGCGAAAACAATGTGATTCGAGTGGCGGACAATGGCCGTCATGAAAACCTGTCGGGGCCTGAGGCAGCAGTAAGAAAAGGGGACGGCAGCAGACAGGCTGAGCAGCTAGCGAAACGGTTGAAAGGCCACTTTGCTAGAAGGTTCGATCCGTCTAAAGGGACGGTTTGTGAGCTGATCTGGCCGATTCAGCCGCCCTCTTTCTGGGCGAAGCAAAGTAGCTGAGTGTTACGGTTCTCGCCCCTCAAGCGCAGACTTCTGTACAATCGGGCGTAGAACGCCGCATGTTTGCTTGCAAAAAACTATCGTTTTTTCTTAGGTATTGCAAACGTCCTGATGCATTAGGATGTTTGCACAAAAGCATTGCTTGCTAAGGATTGCAGCCTCTAGTAAGTGCCTCAAGCAATGCTTCGAAAGCTATAGTATTTCACGATCAGCAGAGTGCAGGTCAAAAAGGTTGCTTTTGTCTTCTTTTGTGAGGCCTATGCATATGACGAGACATCATCTATCAGAGACCCAAGCTCAAGGTACGTTCGGCTTGCTGTTTGGCCGACTAATTGGCCGACTAAGCCGACCGGTTTGTTCACTCGTTGCTCTGTCTGTCGCCCTTTCTACTGTTGTCGTTTCTACAGCCGTGCCCGGTGAGGCAGCGTATCGGCGGCCTCGCAACGCCCGCCCACCCAGCACAGCGACCAGCACCTCGGGTGGTAGAACCGGAGGAACGGTGAGCCAAAACGGGCTGAATTTAACCTTGCTTGCGCCTCAACAGCATGTTGGTCAGTCAGCGCGATCGCACCCAACCTTTACCTGGTTTGTGCCGGTAGATCGCACTTTACCCGGCGAATTTCAGCTGTACGAAGTTACTGAAGATGGCAGCTTCAGGCGCGTACTAGAAGCGCCCTACGAGTTTGTGAGCGAGCAGGGGTTTATGTCTTTTACGTTGCCAGATGAGGTAGAAGGTCTCCAGACAGACACTCAATATATTTGGCAGGTGCTGCTGCGCTATGGTGAGCGGCCCAGCGAAATTGGGAAAGTGCGATCGCAAATAGAAATTGTCGAGGCTGCTCGTCTAGAGCCGCTTTCTGCAGACATTGCAACCGAAATAGACCAGCTCGCTGAAGCCGGGCTGTGGTACGACGCGCTCGCGTTAGCCGCAGAACTACCCGCTGCCCAGGCCAATGAAAAAAGAGACGCGCTGCTGTTAGAACTCGCGGAGATAGAAGCTGCGGTCCAGATGAACAGTGACCCAGTAGAACAGGAACAGAGTCCTACAGAAGGAGCAGCGCCCGATGAGCTTTCTGATGAGCTGTCTGAAGGCACAGACTGTAGCTCTCACAGCCAGGCGCTCAGAAAGATTGCTAACTGGGAGGCTAAGAAGCTCTTTTCCTTTCTGTCTTCGCTGTAATGGATCTGCTTTGACGGCCTGCTTTTAACGGCCTTATTGCCAATCGCCCACTAGCATAAAGGCCGACCAGTAGGCCGGATGCTGAAAGTATTTCGGGTCTTTCATAACGGCTATCTGAGCTTGTCTTAACGCCTCAGATTTTGACAGTCCGCTGTCCCAATTTTGATAGAAGTAGGTCACCAAATCAGCCGTCGATTCATCATCGACAGACCACAGCGAAGCCAGGGCCGTTCTAGCGCCGGCTCGAATGGTCACACCGGCTAGCCCCAAAGAAGCTCGTTCATCGCCAGTGGCGGTTTCGCAAGCGCTTAAAACAATCAGGTCAAGCAAGTCGGTGGGTGCACTGGCCGTTGGGGTGGCACCCCCGCGAACCAGCGTATCGAGTTCGCCTAGCCGCAGCAGCTGGTTTTCACCAGCACCTGTTTCTTGATTGCCTGCTTTGTCGCCAGTGACTAAAAATGTTTTGTTAGGGGCCGTATCAAACTTGCCATGGGTGGCAATGTGTAAGACCGGATAGGTGCGATCGCTCAAATTTTGCTCCAGATTCGTCTTCGTAAAGGCTGCGTCCAGCAAAAGATCGCTGTTGGGAAACACCGAGAGAACTTCTTGAACCTCTCGCCTGACGGCAGGTAAAGAGCCCAGCTGCTGCCCGTTCACCGTCGGGTTTTGACTGAGGCCCAGAATGAGCGCTCTAGAGGGAAGTGAGCCGCGAGGAGAGGCGTCTGACCTCTGCAAGGAAGGCGCTAGCGCTAGCGCGTACTGTTCTACCAAATACTGCTGACCGTCGTAGAGCGCGCCCATGGGAATGTTTCGCAAGATGCCATCGTTGACGAAAACGAGCGTTTTAATATCGTTTTGAGACAGCATCGGTAAAAATGGCGCGATAATTTGGCTGTAAAGTCGCTCTGCGCCTGTTGTATCAAAGCCCTCTAGCTCATTGGCCGTATCTTCTAGGCTGTTGCGCAAGGTGATCACGGACTGACGCAGGTATTCTTCTGGCTGATCGATCCAGTGCAGTAGCGGCGCTTGCCCTGGCAGGGTCAAGATAGCCGCTGTTCTATCGGGGAAGATGACAGTGTTGATCAGCGCGGCATCTGAAACTGTAGAAGTGCGCGCTTCTGTTGAACTCAGCAGATCATCTAACCGCAGATCTGCAACAGGCACCAGGCAATCACTCCCGAAATAGTTCTGCAGCTCTGCCAGCTGCAAACTATCGATATCGCCGAGAGCGGCTCTGATGTTTTGGTTGCTGGTTTGACTATTGGACTTATTCGCTAAATTTGTATGCTCTAGGCTGGATGCTGACTCTGCCGATGACACCTGGGTTAATCGAATCTCGGCTAGCTCTCGGTACACCGGGGCAACCGCGTCTCTAAAGTCGAACTGTAGATTGCGATCGCTCGACAAAATCTCTTCTCTTACCCGGTCGAGATTGCCTACGGCTTTGGCGTAGTACTCTATTGCCTGGTCAGTTTGTCCCTGATGTTGATAAATGCGGCCGGTTTGCCACTGCCAAAGGTAGAGCGTATCGAGCGCTAGAACGCGATCTCCACTCGCAGCTAAGCGAGCCTGCTGGGTCCACTGTAGGGCGCTGGAATAGTCGCCTGTGCACTCATAATAGTGGCCAATTTCTCCTTGAGAAAACGCCACTAGGCGATTGTTGTTTAAGCGGGTGGCCAGCGTATGGGCCTGCTGTAGCAGGCTGCGCGTGCGATCGTCCAAAAAGATATCGGTGCACTGGCTGCGAGACGCCCGAGAGCTGCCTGCCACGCCCAGCTCTCGGGGACGTTTGGTCAGCTGTAGGGCCAAATAAACCTGCGCCTGATTGGGTGGCAGCTGGCCGAGGCGTGCGATCGCCTGCTCACGTAAAGACGCGGTGGACTCTAGCTTGTTGGATTGAAACGAAACTGCCAGGCGACCCAGCAGCGCTTTGACTTCTGTGGCTGCGTCGTCGCTGTTGCGGGCAAGCGTCTCGCTCTGGATAAACTGTGCGATCGCCGCTTGACGATAGCGCTCAGCGGCAGCTCGTAAATCTTGTTCACCGCCCGTCAGACCGCGCTGGGCAGCGATTGCCTGCTGATAGCCGAGTTCCGCCTGTTCTTTATGCACATTGCCCAAACTGTTGTGCAAAGGGGCCCGCTGCTGAGCGCGACTGACGCCCTCAGCTAACGCTGAATTGCCTGCAAGGTTTCGAGACATTTCAAGCCCAGCTTCTAAAACCTGTACGGCTAGCTCATAGCGCTGAATAACCCTGTACGTTTCTCCTAGGCTGCCAAGCGCAGCGATTTCTCCAGCGCGATCTGCGGCTTGCCGGCTCTGGGCGATCGCACTTTCAGGACGGCAAAACTGTGGCCCATACACCTCATAATCCACTTCATCGGTCACAGGCCGACACAGTATGCCTGCCGCCTGATAAGGCTGACCTAGCTGGCGATAGGCAGCAGCCTGCGCAGCCAGCGTGCGCCCTATTTTTGCCCCATTTTGCCTGGCCACATAAACATCTGTTGCCAGCTGCCAGTGCTCTAGCGCCAGCGCCAGCTGCCCTTGCTGCTGATACGCCCGAGCCAAATTTTCTAAAATAATGGCTCGCTCCAGGCTGTTTTCAGCGCTATTCTCACGGTCGCCGTACTGACTCAGCGCCGAGCGCCAGTTCTCAATTGCGTCTGAGTACCGATGATTTCGGTAGGCAGCCGCGCCTTGCTCTACTTGCTGCGCGGCAGTATTAGCATAGGCAGGGGCTAAGCCACCCAAGGCATGAGTCAGGCGAGTAGACACTAGCTGTGAACACAAACAGCAGGCGAGGACAAAAAGTGATAATCCAACCAGGCGAAGTCTACGAACGGCACGGGAAGTTCTCATCGCTGTTTCCAGGAACCCTGAGGGCAATTGCGCTCAAACTCGCGCATCGGCCTTTCACAGCGTATCAGACTCTCTTTCACTGCAGTCTGCTAACCCAAATCTTGTTTTGAGCCTTTCTCGTACAACCCGAGGAGTCTGGTCGCGGTAATGATACCCAACAGGCTGTTTTCTACTTGAGAGCTGAATGCTTGGGTCGTGTCGAGAGGCGGCACCCGCAATCGAATGCAGCCTGACTTACTCGCAGTTTCAAAGCTCATGTCTTCATCTGCAAAGCTTCCAAACTGCTGCCGTAGCTGATCTAGCTGCTGACCCTTTCCATGAAACTGTAGGTCAACGTTGCCATGTGGCAGCTTATGAATAAGCTCTACACCGGGCGGTAAGCTGCTAGCTTTGAACGGGATAAAGCCTGCACCTGCTGGTTTTGAAATAGGTTTTTTCATATTCAATGCGGGCGCGACCTTTTGTGAGAGCTGCCAGTACTGACGCCAAAAGCTAGTCGCAGCGTTATCTCCTACAGGCTGGTAGTCGAACCAAAAGCGTTTGCACTGCAACTGCTTCCGCCTTGTCTACTCACTCTGTAGAAACAAGACAATCAAGAAATTCTTTATAAAATCCTGCTGAGTGCACGTGATAGTGTGCAAGGAGCTGTCACTCCTGGGCCTTTGCCTCATACGGCATTATGATTCACGCTCGCAAGGCAACGATTCATTGGCAGAAAATGGATCCCCAGGGTTATGGTCAACCGCAGCTTGATAGAACTCAGAGCGAGACATCTCAAAAGGCTGCTGCGTATGACAGCAAACGCAATATGACAGCTTGCTTTCGGTGGAGATACCTATCGTTCGCTAGGCATTTTTTAATTCTCTTTGCGGTAAGTATTGCTACGCCCAGCTGGGCACAAACCGCAGACATTGTTCCTGATGAAACACTTTTACCGGCAGAAACGTCTACGGTTAGAGCGGGCAATGGCGGGCGCATTCAAATCGAAGGCGGTGCGCGGCGTGGCAGCAATCTCTTTCACAGCTTTGAAGCATTTAATGTCGATATGGATCAGCGGGTTTATTTCAACCCAGATATGGCCGTTGAAAATGTGTTATCGCGCGTCACTGGACGAAATCCATCCAACATCTTAGGCACGTTGGGCGTGAACGGCAGCGCCGACTTATGGCTAGTCAATCCAAACGGTATTGTGTTTGGAGAAGCCTCTCGGTTAGATATGAGCGGCGCTTTTCGAGCGACAACTGGTACGGGTATTCCTTTGGGCGCGTCTACGTTTAGCGCCACCGAGCCAGCAGCAGAGCAGCTATTGGTGATCGCACCTAACACCTCTTTTTCTGAATACATAAATTCTGAATATATTGACGAAAGCTCAGGCGACATTACAATTCGCGATCTCTCTATCGTTCGGCGCGCCCAGCAAAATGGTCCGCTTGCTTTTACCGGGCGCAATGTCAGCATAGATGATGTCTTGAGAACCAACGGCGATCTATCGATTTTTGCCTATGACTCGATTATTGCGAACAACACGATCAACACATCGCGCCAGTCGGGCGGCGGCAACGTTGAGCTAGTAGCCAGAGGTGATATTACGACCAACGGCATTAACTCAAGTGCGGCTGTCGGCTCGCTCAACGCTGGCAACGGAGGCAGCCTCTCTTTGACAACGCTAGCAGGCGGACACATCTTGAACCGTGGCGATTTGAATTCGCGCACTAATTCAGATGGGGGCGGGCCACCTGGCGACGCGGCAGCCATGGGCGACGGCGGGGTGATCGCACTGATTACCGAGCAGGGTGGCAACATCGTCAATAGAGGCGTGGTGCGATCGCAGTCTCGATCAACCGGCGGAGAAGCTGGAAACGGAGGCAGCGTTACCATGGCGGCCAACGGAGGTGGCGACATTGTCAATGAGCGAGCCGTGCGATCGCAGTCCGATGCACTGGTCGGCGATTCAGGCAATGCGGGTGCGATTGCGATGAGCACCGCTAATGGCAGCATCAGAAATCGCGATGATGTCAACACACAGTCTTCTTCTCAGACGGGCGCAGCGGGCAATGGCGGCTCCGTCAGCATCCGGGCCACGGGCGATATTGAGAACGCGGGTACGTTCAACACCTATTCATTTTCGCGAGACGCTCAGGCTACCAATGGCGGTGCCGTTTCGATGGCCGCGACAGCGGGCGGCAGCATTACCAATCAAGACGATATTCGCTCGATTTCGGCCTCTAATGGCGGCGACAGTGGCAACGGCGGAGACATCACCCTGACGGCTGTCGGTCGGGGCAGCATTGCCAACTATGGCGCTTTGAATGCGCAGTCTTTGGCCAACGGCAGCGGTGAGAACGGCGGTAGTGCGATGGGCGGCGGCAATATTACGATGACGACAGAGCAAGGTGATATTACTAACCGCTCTCTGTCTGCGGAAGCTAGCCCTGATAATAATGACGGCTCTTTAAACACGCGGTCTGTGGCCAGAGAAAGCCGGACTGGAAATGCGGGCGATATTGAGGTGCGATCGCTCACCGGCAACATTGTTTTGAATGCGTATCTCGATGCTAAGTCGTACTCTTTGAGCGGGGTGGCAGCAAACGGTGGCGGCGTTACGCTGGTCACAGCAGGCGGAAGTATTACGAGCGATCGCGATCGCACAAATATCATCACATCCGCTGTTTCTAGCGGTTCAGCCGATCCAGTAGAGCGCTTTTCAATCACAGAAGGCGGCAATGGGGGGAACGTGCGTCTCAGGTCGGGGCAAACAATCTCTGGCTTTAGCCTTTTTACGCTGTCTAACGTTGGCCAGTCGGGTGATGTCACCTTTGAAGGCACAGGTAATCTACAAATTGAAGACACTCAAATCGTCACCAATGAAGAGATTGTTGCAGGCAGCTTTAGTTTTGACGAGAATCCGCTTTTTCCTTCAAATCTGTCCACCGCTGATACAGATCGTGAGGGTATTCCAATTACCATCACCACGCCCACAACTGGCCAGCCGGGAGACGTGTTGATCTCCAGCAATGGAGACTTGAGCGCGGTTAATCTTCAAGTGTCTAACGATGCCAGCAGCCCAGCCGACGAGAGCAACGCTGATGCTGGAGACATCACGCGTCGCGGTCCTGCCGCTATTCGCCTGACTAATAGCCGCCTAGCGACCAATACAATCAACACCGGCACAAGCGGCGACATTACGCTTGCAGATGCTAATACTGTTGTTTTAAGCAATACAGTACTGATCACCAACACCGCTGGACTAGCCCCAGCAGGCAGTATTGAAATCGATGGGTTTAACTACCTGTTGATGACCAACGGCAGCTTACTGCTAGCAGATGCTCAAGGCGCAGCCGACGGTGGCACTATTGAAATTAATTCGAACTTAGTGGTCGCTAGTCCCGATGGCAACAACGACATTATTGTGAATGCGAGCGCTGGGGATGGCGGCGCGATTTTCTCTCCTGAAGCGACGCTCTACGGCTTTGAACAACCACAAGGGCTAACGACTTCGGATCTGCGCTCTAGACGCTCTAACGACATCAGCGCTAGCTCTGAATCTGGCCAAGATGGTGTCGTGACGCTTAACGCGCTAACCAACGCACCGATCAGAGCTGAACTAGAAGAGCTCAGTGAAGACTTTGCCACCCCCGATCAGCTAATTTCCAACAGCTGCATTTCTCGCAATCAGCTAGCCGAAGGGAGCTTTGTTATTCCTGGCGCAGGGGCGCTACCCTCATCACCCGATGATGCAACCGCCTCTGAGTACAGTCTTGGAGATATTGAACTGTTGCCTTCTGAGGGAAATGAAACTGCCCTGAATGAAAGCCCGAATGAAGGTCCGAACGAAAGCCGTTTGAGGGGACAGAGAGAACCCTGGAAACTAGGCGATCCGGTTGTTGAACCAGAGCGCGTTGCCAGAGCTGCCAACGGACGCATCGTGTTTGGCCGAACCTGTAGCGCGTCATGAGTTTAACAACCGACTTTGCCAAACTGGTCTCTTTTTCAGGGCTGTTGTCACTGTCTTCACTATCTCCACAGGCAATCCTTGCTCAGAGCGCCCCACCTGAAGCAACAGAACTTGAGAACACGGTGCCTAGACCCACCACGCCAGCGCTACCCTCTTCTTTCCCGCCGGCAGACGTCCCAGACTTAGATCTTCTTCTTCCAGAAGAAACACCTGAAGAAACGCCAGAAGAAACGCCAGAGCCTTCTGATTTTGGGCTGCCGCAGGTGCCTGCCACCGAGCAGTTTTTAGTCGGTGAAGTGACGCTGCTAGGAATGACGGTAAGCCCTGAACGACTGACGATTACCGTGGATCAGCAGCGGGTTTCAGTCGCCGATTTAGTTACTGAGATAGAAGGCAAGACTGTAACGCTAGAAGATTTGCTTCGGCTGCGGTCTTTGATTACGGAGGCTTATGTCGCAGCAGGCTATATCACATCTGGTGCGTTTATCCCAGAACAAGACTTTGTGGATGGTGGTGCGGTCAGTATTCAAATCGTAGAAGGCGATTTGGAGCAAATAGACGTTGAAGGACTCACTCGGCTGCGCACTGGGTATGTGGAAGATCGGATTCAGGTGCGCACGCCTAGACCGCTGCGGCAGTCTGATATAGAAACTGCGCTTAAGCTGCTCCAGCAAGATCCGCTGATTGAGACGGTAGACGCTCAGCTGCTAGCGGGCTCTGGCCCGGGCCAAAGCATTCTGTTGCTAAACGTCGAGGAAGCGCCGCCCTTGAGTGCAAGTGTGAGCGCGAATAACTATCGTGCGCCGATTGTGGGCTCGGTGCAGCTCAGTCCTTCTGTTGGGTATACCAATCTGTTGGGGTTGGGCGATCGCATTGATTTAACCTACAGCCTGACCGAAGGGCTAGATAGCTATGCGCTTCGATACGCGGTGCCAGTCAACGCCAGGGAGGGAACCGTGACGCTAAATGTTGCTAGCGGCAGTAACGAGATTGTTGAAAGTGAGTTTAGAGATTTAGATATTGAGGGCAACAGCCGTAACTATTCAATCGGCTTCAGGCAGCCTGTAATGCGCTCTGCTAATAGTGAGCTGGCGTTAGGGCTGGCGCTTGACGTTAGGCGAAGCCGTTCAACCGTTTTCGGCGGCGAGCCGTTGTCTCGGGCCAATGTAAGCGCCCTGCGATTTTCTCAAGACTGGGTCGATAGAACGCCTAGCCGGGTGTTAGCCGCGCGATCGCAGTTCAGCTTGGGTTTAGATATATTCGATGCAACTCGCAGCGACAGCGTGCCAGATAGTCAGTTTTTTAGCTGGCAGGGACAGTTTCAGTGGGTCCAGCAGCTGCCCAGAAATCAGCTATTGATTACACGGCTCTCTTCTCAGCTCACCCCCGACGAGCTGCTGTCATTAGAGCAGCTCAGCTTGGGCGGTGTTAATACGGTGCGTGGCTACCGGGATACTCAGTTCTTGCGAGACAACGGTTTTACCAGCTCGGTTGAGCTGCGCCTGCCTTTGTCTAATCCACCCAAGGTGCTACAGCTGACGCCGTTTGTTGAAGGCGGCATCGGCTGGAATACTGGCGAGCCGGACTCTGTAGAAGGCTTAGCAAGTACGGGGCTAGGGTTGCTCTGGCAGCTGAACGATCAGACAAAGGTTCGATTAGACTATGGCTATTCGTTAATAGATGTGGAGGCTAGCGGCGATTCACTGCAAGAAAATGGCTTCTACTTTTCTTTAGATTGGGCGCTATAGATGGATATATCAGATGTGGATGACTTTTATATTGATTCAGTTGCCGAGCTTAGTTGCCGAAATTGGCAACTAAGCATGCAGGGTACAGGAATGCATTTATTAGAGAATTTACTTAGGCTGTAGTTATGAACTCCCTCCTCTACCACCTCAGCCAAAGAAGTGCCAATACGCCGACCTTCAAGGCGCTTAGCCCCTGTGCTAAGGGACCTGCTGTCAGGCATCTGCAACATGCACTTAACCGTCGCCTGAACGCCCTTGGCGTCGGCGATACGATGTCTGTACGGGTAGACGGTTGGTTTGGCAACGCAACGGTTGCTGCTGTGAAGTATTTGCAGTGTGTTGCTGGGCTGCCGGTAAACGGTCAGGTAACGGCTAGAACTCAGGGTTTTATTGAACAAGGAACGGCTGCGCTAGAGCCCTTATCCCTCGGAAGCACTGGGATTGGCGTGCTGGCGCTGAAGCAAGTGCTAACCGCAGAGACGGAGATCATGGTGGCGCACGATGGACGCTTTTGCCAGTTCACTGAGCGAGCGGTGATGGCCTATCAGCGGCAGCTAGATCTGAGATGTGATGGACTGGTAGGTGCTAAGACTTGGGAGCACGTGGTGCGATCGCGCCTCGGCGGGCTTCCGTGCGCTGTGCTGCTACCCCATGTTCATCTAGCTCATGCCAGTGCGCTGAACTGATTAACTGAACTGATTAACTGAGCGGGCCATCGGTAGCTACAGTCTTTCAAAAACCTTTCAAATGAAATTAATTAAAAATGTTGACGGGGAGCTTTGCCAAATCTGGCAAGGCTCTTTTCTTCGTTACGACTGTTGTTGTTTCATAGCTTGGCAAATGAAAGAACAGAGTTCTGTATGAAGAATAGCCTCATATGGTAGCAAATGTTGCAGAACAGGGGAATGCGTTTGTTGCGGTATTTCCCTAGTGTATACATATTGTTCTTTTCAGAAAAAATATTCTATTGAAAAGACGAATTTTTGTAACTCAGAATATTTAGCTCAAAACATCTACCACCTTAAAGGCAAAAAAATGACATCCGATTCTCGTCTACTCCGATCTGTCGAAGACTACGATGGCGATGGTCGCTCTGACAGTATCGTGACCTACGTCTACGAAGATGACGGTAAGCAGGTCAGCCAGTTCTCTGATTCAAACGCGGATGGGCGTGTTGATTCTATTTCTATAACCGTATACGACGATAACAACAACATTATCAGTCAGTCTGAAGACTATAACGGGGACGGTCAAACAGAATATATTGAGACGTACGATGCAAAGGGAAACCAGTCGGGTTGGTCGTCTGACTATAACAACGATGGCCAGGCTGATTATATAGTGACCTATGCGTATGATGCCAGCGGCAATAGAATTGAAGAAACGACGGATAGTAATGGTGATGGTCAAGTAGACAGGATTGTTCAATACAACACTAGCGGCGATCTAATCAGTGAGTTTTATGATGTTGACGGTGATGGCCAACTTGAACAGGTGACTGCCAGTGAGTTTGATGCAGATGGAAATCTTATTGAACAAACTTATGATTACGATGGTGATAATCGATCAGATGAAACCTATATCTATACCTATGATGTCAAGGGAAATCAGCTGAGCAGCATCTATGACTATGACGGTGATGGCCAGCCAGATAGTATTAGTACTTACACCTACGATGATAAAGGTAATCTGACGAGTGCATCTGAAGACTACAACGGTGATGACCAGCCGGATTATATTACCACTTACACCTACGATGCGAAGGGGAACCAACTAAGCTACACGTATGACTATGATGCCGATGGTCAAGCTGATTCCAGCTATACCTATACCTACGATGCTAGGGGTAACCAGACAAGTTCGTCTGAAGACTATGATGGCGATGGTCAAGTCGATTATGTCTATACCTATACCTACGATGCTAACGGTAATCAGACAAGTGGGTCTGAGGACGATGACGCTGATGGGCAAATTGACTACGCCTATACTTATACCTATGACGCCAATGGCAACCAGACAAGCAGCACGTATGACTATGATGGCGATGGTCAAGCCGACGAACGGTATGACACTATTTACGATGATAATAACAACATAGTCAGTGAATCATCTGACTATGACGGCGATGGTCAACCAGATTTTGTAAGCACTTACGTCTACGATGCTAACGGCAATCAAATAACTAGTGCTTATGACTATGACGGCGATGGCAAGATTGATGAAAAGTCTGTCACTGAATACGTCTACGATGCTGATAACAATCTTGTTAGAACTGCCTACGACAGGAACGCTGACGGTACATTCGAGAGTATCTCTACCAACGAGTATGGCATTCCGGGAGAAACCGTTCTAGAGCCTGTCCCCATTGTTGGAACCAATAAAAAAGATCGTATTGTAGGAACTCCCTTAGACGATCTAATCAAAGGTGAAGGCAAAGATGATACCCTTCTGGGTCTCGATGGTGATGATCAGCTTTTTGGCGGCGATGGCAGCGATACCCTCAATGGGGGCAGTGGCAATGACTCCTTGGAAGGTGAAGCTGGTGACGATGTTCTCAAAGGTAGTAAGGGCGATGATACGCTATTGGGCGGCGACGGCAACGATTGGCTCAAAGGCGATAGCGGCAACGATACTCTATTTGCTGGGACGGGCAACGATACGCTTAAAGGCGGCAGCGATAACGACGTACTCAACGGTGATGCCGGTAACGATTCACTTTTCGGTGATGCTGGTAACGATATCTTGAATGGTGGCACGGGGACCGATCGGCTCAATGGCGGCGGCGGCAGCGATGAGCTGAGCGGGAATGAAGGCGATGATACTCTTTTAGGCGCTGCTGGCGATGACTTGTTGTTAGGCGGTCTCGGTGATGATCTGTTGAAGGGAAATAGTGGGAATGACGTTATTAATGGCGAAGCAGGTGATGACAGGCTTGAAGGTGGAAGTGGTGTCGATATTCTCAACGGCGGTTTAGACAACGATTTTGTCGGTGGTGGAGACGGCAATGATAGTTTAGAAGGCGCAGAAGGAAACGATACGCTAATTGGCGGCGGGGGAGAGGATACGCTGCTAGGCGGTGACGGCAATGATTTTCTTAGCGGTAGTCAGGGCAATGATTTGCTCACGGGCGGCTCGGGTAGAGATACGTTTGAGCTAAAAGCGGGCGAAGGCTCAGATACGATTACAGACTTTAGCGCTGTAGATCGAATTATGCTCTCGGATGGTTTGGGCGTGAGTGATTTATCTTTCTCTGGGAATGACATTATTTTCACTCAGACCAATGAAGTGTTGGCAACGTTGACTGGAGTGGAGGTAGGTGAGATCGCGCCTAATCAGTTCATCTAGCAGCATTGCTTTCCATAGCTGCTGTCGAGTTGCCTGGCCAGTCTAGTTTGAGTAGAACATTTTGTCTGTCTTGGCGAAATGTTCTACTTCCATCGTCGCCGCCAGGGCGCTGTAGGCAATAGATTAGAGACTCTTTGCTGTTGCGATCGCAGCTCCAAAATCTCTTGCGCACTCGCGCAAAGTGTCGGGTCTTCATAGGGCACGGCGGCTCTTGTTTGCAGATGTTCTTGCTCTTGCAAAGAGAGCGGTGGTAGCCCTGCCGCATCATGATAGCGAGCGATAGTACCGGGCCATTTTCGCCCGCCCGCCCGTGTCGAGCCAATAAACAGACCGGCTTGCTTTAAAGCTGTGCGAACGGCGGCAGCGCAGGAATACGTTACGAGCACGCCAGTCGATGGGCTCAAGCATTGAGCCACCTGTTGTAGAAACTCTACCGTCCAGAGCTGCGGGCAGTGAGGCGGTGAAAACGGATCGAGAAAAATCACGTCGGCCTGCCAGCTTTTTTGCCTGAGTGCTTGAATTGTCTGACGAGCATCGCCCAGGCGTAGGTTCGCGCTAAGCGTAGGACGCTGAACCGTTTGCTCGGCTGCTAGCTGCTGCAAAACCGTTTGTACTATTGGCTTGTAGCGCTTGGTTAAGTTTTGGGCGATCGCACTTTTGGCCACTGTAACATCAATTTCTAGCGCCTCTATTTCTACAAGGCAGGCTGGATTCACCTGCCAAATCGTCTCTAATGCAGCCGCGGTGTTATAGCCTAATCCGTAGCAGATATCTAGAATTTTTAAGCGTTTTTCTGTGGCACGTTCTGCCAAATTCGAGGCTTCTACATAGGTTTTTTGTGCCTCATTGCAGGCCCCTTCTCGGCTGTGAAACCGTTCTCCAAACGCTTCTGAATAAAACGTGCTCGATCCATCTCCAGTTTCAACGGGCGCAAATACTTTCAACGTTTATTTAACCTTATAGCTGCTAGCTGCTTTAGCTTTTACAGTACGTTCTCTCCTATGGCAGACTTGCTCACCGTCTGTTCAATTCGCCGCTGCCGGGTCTGCTCCTGTTTTGCCATTTTAATCCACTGCAAAATTCCTTTTTTTCGAGATGGACTCAAGGCCTCAAAGTTTTTCCGGGCGATCGCATTTTTCGCTAACGCTGCCGTC
>CALDSK010000013.1 GCA_937911865.1 uncultured Synechococcus sp. | reverse complement strand
AAAATAAGACAGTCGAATTAACGCCTGAAGAGGAGCGCTGGTGGCAGCAGTATGAGTATGTTGAGCATTTGGTGAGAATGGCTAAGGCCAAGGCACTGCTCAATTTACAAGCCTCCTAAGCATGGGCAAAACTTACATTCCGGTAGCGCTGAGGCAACTCGTTCGCGATCGCGCTCAAAATGCTTGTGAATATTGCTTGATACCTGAAATTGCGGTACTGGTGCCCCATGAAGTGGATCATGTGATCGCTGAGAAGCATGGGGGACAGACGATCGCAGATAATTTGACGCTAGCCTGTACGCTTTGCAATAAATATAAGGGCAGCGACGTGGCTTCTATCGACCCCGACAGTAGAGAAGTTGTCCGACTCTATCGACCTAACCGCGATCGCTGGACTGCACATTTTCAACTCAAAGTTGGAGAAATTGTACCTTTGACAGCGATCGGCAGAGTCACGGTGCGGTTGTTGCAGCTTAATCGCCCTGAAGGAGTTGCGGAACGCCATTTGCTCTTTGCAGCCAACCTATTGAAGGTTCCTGAAGGATAAAATCGCCCTCAACTCTCATCGCATTGGCGCTATTGAAGGAATATGTGTAAAGCAACATGAATGTTAGGTTGCCTGGCATTCATCTAGTCGTCTGTAATTTGTTAGCAGACTACAAAATCAGTATATTAGAAGAGTCGAACTTACAATTCTCCTCAACTTTGGATTGAGAGAGTGGAGGCTAACAGGATCTTAATAGAATTCAAGTTAGTCATGGTGAGCATACTAAAGCTATGTGCACCGGATTGTCCCTATTGAGCAGCAGACTCTGACCGGGGCGAACCAATTTCTGCCCCCTGTTGTTAGACAATAGGGGGCCAACTATATCTAATCTTCTAGAATGCTAATTTCGATTCATTTTCCATTTTCTGACTCAAGGTTATTTATTGAAAAAGATACAGGCTCATTATCCAGACCTACCTGGCCTTCTCCACAAGCTGACAAAGAATTTGTTCGTTTTTTTGGAGCTATAAGGAACAGATATTCTTCAGGTATTAAGGGCTGGTCAGGAGAAGATTTATTTTGCAAAGCCGATAAATCTATAAGGCTTCGAGAAACTCTTGATATGTCCCTTGGCGATCCTGGCATTAAACTAAGATCAAAGGTACTCTTCAAAAGATTACATTTTGACGGGCTAGCAGCTGGACAATACAACATAGGTTTTGGAGTCGGAATTTCCAGGAAGACGCAGAGCTTCAAAGACTATTTCTATTATGCTCCTAGAGCATGCACTGACTTTCAAAGGTTTAAACTAGAGTTATCCGATTTTTTTAAGTACATGTTTGGAACACCAGTGGTGAACCGACATCAATCTGAAGTGTTTTTCTATAGGCTTTTGGGACTAAAGCTTGCATTGAAAAATAAGTGTGTCTACGATAAAGAATTCGACTTAATCGAAGTTGGAGATAAGTTACGAAAACTGTATTTATACTCATCAACAAAAAGCAGTAAAAAAAGCCTTTTGGGTGAAAATGACTGGTGGATTGAAGACGGAAAGCCAATAATTATTATTCAGTGCAGCTATGATGATGAAATCAGACTTCCCTTTGCAAAAAAAAGCGTCGAGCTACCTAGTCAATCATTAGCGAAACTAGCTCATTACTTTTTGCCTACCCAGTCCTATAACATTCCTATCTGGCTGATACAGGTTCAAAATTCAGAGTTTAGAAAATCTAGAGAAAAAAGCATCAGCGTCTGTAGAGACTTGCGATTATATCTCTCAAGGCTTCATGTGGAACATGAAGTTCTGAAAATCATTCTAAGGAATATTGAAACTGATAAGATTTTCGTTGAGAAGGAAAGTATGGCTTCTGAGATGCTGCAGAAGTACCTAAATGAGTCTACAAGACGTATTTCTAGATATGAGAAACGCTGCGGTGATAAATTCGACTCAGCAGAAATAGCTGATTATGCGAAAGCTTCTGAAGATTCAATTTATCCAGGTCGAAAGGAGTCTGTATTAGCTCTTTTGGAGAAAATGAGTATCAGAAAGAATATATTCAAAAAAATTGACAAATACCTTGTTTCTGATCAATGCATAAACATAATGCCGGGAGGGCAATTAAGTATGGAGAATAGAAGTAATTACTACGCTCATCAAGTCGGTGCACAGGGGGAATACGCATCTTCGCATGGCAATACTTTTTTAAATATCTCAGACGGAGAGCCGGTTAACTTTCAATCACTTTCTGAGGAACTTTCAATTCTTCGTTCTAAGTTGAGAGATGAAGCTACCGAGGTGGAACATGATGTTTCCATAGGAGCAATTGCCCAAGCCGAAACGTATGCTAAGCAAAATGACCAGAGAAATACATTCAAAAGTCTTGCACATGCTGGGAGATGGTCTTTAGATGTAGCTACTAAAATCGGAACTACAGTAGCTGCTAAGGCTCTATCCATTGCACTCGGCTTGGAGAACTAGTCATATCCTTGAAATTCGTTATGGGGTATTTTTCGCTATTTGTGAGTCCAGTAGCAACATCATGATTGCCCTGTTGGATTTCGTCCGCAATGCCTTGAGGAATAACCATTTCATCGCAACGCTGAGCGAGGAGAGTAATGTGGTCAATCTTTGTCAGCGTGATAATGGGAGAGCATTGACGACCCATTGATTATGGACCCTACTGTCTCGCTAGACGCTAACGCTTTAAAATCTTTCATCAAAGAGAGCGTTCGTGAAGTGATGAACGAAGAATGATTCAAATTCTTTGACCTGCTTGTTCCTTATGTAGACGACGAAGAGCAAGCGGAAATCGAAGCCTCCTTCTCTCCACAAGCCCATCCAGATTCAGACTTCGTTGACATTACAGCCTGGTTTGATGATGCAGATCAAGCTCAGTAAGGCAGCCGATAAGTTTCCTAAAAAGGTTGATGGTAATAGCCGCAAAGCCATCATCAAAGCCATCATCGCTAAAATCGGTATCCTCAAAACCTGTTTAGAAACACAACAAGTTTATCCACCCGATGAACTCGATATCAAAAAGCTGAAAGGCACACTCGCTGGCTTCTCTCGAATTCGGGTAGGTAAGATTCGCGTCATTTTCCAAATTCGTAAAGAAACCGGCGAGATTTTTATCTACGACATCAACTATCGAGGCAACATTTACGACACATGATTTGAGAGGTCAACATAAAAACGTTTAAGTTGCGATCGCCGATAACCCTATACCCCGATCGCGCCTAAGACTTCTAGTGTCGCTTTCTGAGCATCGGTGAGTCCCGTGGCTCCGGTGATGTCCATGCCTTCGTAGGGGCGATCGCCCCGCAGCGTTTTCAGGCATTCACCCGTTTTAACGTCCCAGAGTTTGATCGTTTCAT
>CALDSK010000012.1 GCA_937911865.1 uncultured Synechococcus sp. | reverse complement strand
GGAATCGCATTTAGGAGGATTCGGTCCGATTTGGCGACTGGGATCTGACAGTTTCAAGAAGGACACTTAGAACGAAACCAAGCGGACACTGAAGAATTTCGAGTAGGAACGAACCGCATACCTGCTTTTTTACTCTCTGACCAAACTCAGAGTGTTCAGACATATCAATCTGAATCTGGAAAACGGGCTAGTAAATAGAGTATATGTATACAAGGGCTGTAGAAAGTAGCTAGATACAGCTGAACTCAGCTGATTACTTCGCCTACTAAACCTGCAGCGGGTTCAAGTGTGCAGTAGTAGTTGCCATTCTTATGGTGCAGGCAAAGAAAGATATATAGAGAGTTGAGACATGTTAGCAAGCTGGTACTTCTGTTGCTGTATAAAAGCAAGTCCCTCTAGTACTAGCGCTTTCCTTTCTATTTTAGAGACGTTAGAAAATGAGCACAGCGACGACCAGCTGCTGTACCTAGCATACACCGAGCTGCAGCAGGCAGATTCGTGGATGCAGATTTATGCGCTGCCGTTTGTCCTTAAGTCGCTCAGAAATCCTTATCTGCCTGATAGCCAACATGCCGACGTTCTGGAGCCCTACTTAGAAGGTCTTATCGAAGGCTTAGAAGGCCTTTCGCCTTTAGCTGCTAGACGCTACAAGTACAGTAGCCTGGCCATTAGACATCTCTTCGAAGGCATCAGTACAAGCGAGCTGATAGTTGCATTAGAAGAAACGGCAAAGCGCTATTTGTATCGTAAAAATGAACTTGAAAATAGTCAGATTCCATATTTAGATTTAAGGGAATTCTTGCCAGAGACAGTGATGTTGGGCATTGCAGCTGAACTCTGCGAGCAAGATGAGGGATTTGCGCAGGAATTAGCCATCAAGCTTACAGGCCGTGGTGACGACGCGATTGGGGATGACTATGCGATTGGGCGATTGGTAGAAGACGCACTAGACCATCAGTGCGGACGGCTGGCTTTTTTAATGAGCGTGACGCTGGTACGTCTGACTAAAACTCAATCTCAGGCTGAGGTTAAGAATACATTCTGGCAAGCAGTGCTCGATCAAGATGCCTCGACTTTTGAGTTAGAGCCAGATTTAATGGGCTGCTACGCTACGGTGCTGTTTCGCTGGCAAACGGCGCAATCACCTGAGGCTACCGTCGATAAAATCATCGAAGAGTCCCGCACGATGTCCCAATTGGCGCAGGTGCCAGCAAACCCAGCCGCCCCAGCAGAACCTATCTATCGATTGGGTTTTGACGATGCTCCCGATCTTCGTCTCACGCTCCCGTCTATCTACTGGAAATGTACGCTCTGGCATCTAGCCGTTAAGACAGACAGCAATGCAGCTGCTCTAAGGATTTCAGAATTTTGGCAAGTCCCTGACAGAATTCCTGGGAGAACGGTAATCAAGGGCCCGCTCTTTAGCAGCGAACGCTGGCGGTCAAAATATGAAGGATTAGCTTCTCTGAGAACTTGGAACACTAAGCTTGGCTACTCAGAAAGTACCAAAGTCTATCTAGAAAACGCGAATCAGTGGGTCTTTGATTCGCCTTGGATAGAGCGCATATACCGACACAATGAAAAGGATTCACAAAGATATAAAACGATTACTAAGCCCGGTAACCTCATCAGGTTAATCGCTGGTATCGGCGTTGCCTACGAGATATTGCAAAGCATACATAGCAATTCGCCAGTGTATGCGACCTACTGTAGTTTGATAGCTCATGCGGCAGATGTTATCAACAAGGTATACGGAAAGTGGCTAACAGAATTCGAGCAAGGTGATAGTGAAAGATCTACTGACTTGCCCACTTTAAACATTCCTTTCACAGGTCTAGCACTATTTGCATACCGCCAAACGACAACTCTGGGAGCGGGTCGTTTAACGTCAGTTTCTCCAGATAGCTTTGTTAGGATACTACAGACCTACGATGCTCATCTTGCTTCTGGGAGCTTTGAGGACGAGAATCCTCAAAGTAAAGATTTCTTTGAAGAAGTGCTACCAGAGGTGAGCATTTTCTGGATTGCTGATGCCTATCCAAGCGCGCTAAAGAACAGTCCTTCGAAGCGATGGCTACCCTGGATTCCTTATGTGAATAGATGCTACAGAAAGGGGGAAAAGCATGGCTTTCCTAGCAAACAGTTGGCGGCTCTCATCTGGCGATTTATAGGAAACGAAGACGTTGTTGATATTGATTATGAGAGTCTTGATTGGCGCAATCAGAAAGCACTACACCATAGAGCGCTGTTGATTAGCCGACCCGACTTGCCGCTAGAAGAGTGGGATATTAACTGGGATGAAAAGGAGAACAAGGTAGATAAAAGCAGAGTGCTCTCTTGCCGGATTGCTCGTACGCTTCAACGATTGCAGGCGCTTGGCCGCAGATATTCAAATCCTGAGGATGTACCAAAGCACAAAGAACGCTGGCTAGAGGAATGGAAGGACTATCTGAACGCGGTTAGCCAGGGACGTGGTCTTGATAGGTTTACTCGGCTATTGCTGCTAGAAGTGATTGAGAATCGGCTTTTGCAGGATTCTGAGGATTTAAAGATAATCGCATACATGCTGCTCGAATATGGCTGTTCGTATGACTTGCAGCATCTCATTGAGTACATTTATGCAACTGATTCTGACGGTCGGCTTTTGCGGCCTACAAGTGCTAAACGCGACTTACAGCGAGTGTTTGCTCAATCTATGTTCGATTTTGTAGAGGAGAATGCAGCTGCTTTGTCAGAGCCTGATGATCAAAGACGCATCCAAGCACCCAGAGAGGCCAAAATTTCTCTACAGAAGGCAGAACTCTTTAGCTCGACACTCTCTCGAATTGCTTACGCGGCCTATCAGTCTGATGGTAGGTTGTTGCGACAATTCAATCAAATATTAGAAAGTACCATACAGACCAAATGCCGAACGGGTTCGCTTCGCAGCCAAAGGCTCGACGTAGAGCCGCGCAAAGTTAGTAAAGAGATTATTAAATCGGATCGGTTTCCTGCTGTAAATGAGTGGACTATTCGGGCGGCAGTTTTTAACGTGAATCGGTTTGATACTACTTTGTTCTATGACGACTTAGAGGTAGAGACTGATTGTAATAACTTATTTACGCTCTCTAAGCCAGAGGTTAAAGAGCTGATAGCGAAAGAAAATACTTCTCTGAAGGTTTTGGCGACTATTGTTGAGGTCTCTCCGTTGTCAGCATCGGAAGTCAAGGATCTTTGTTACACTTTTAACTGCGGTTTAGCATCTTATTTAGAATATTTCTCGAATGATATCTTCATTGATGCAAACACACAGTTTTATCCCTATGTTGTTTTAGAGCTAAAGCGGAAGAGTCCAACAGATGACTGGTGGGTAGATAATGCGATCACGCTCAAACCAAAGCTACGCCCTGGCGATATTAAGCAGATTGCTTATGCTGTTAGAGGTGCTAACGAGCTAATGCTCAATGGGAGAAAGCGACCTCTGGCGCTGGCCTTAACGGAAGAGGGACGAAAGACTAACCGTTGCGAACGGTACGAGCCGGCAGTATGGGAGTCTAATACTTCTGCACTGTTTAGAAAGAAAGAAAGAAATAGTGCAGAAGATGGTAAATCTGAAAAGGGTATCAGCATTTTTGGCGAGCTAGATAGCCAGGAGCATTGGAAGCCCTACAATCAAGAGCTCTTTGGTCTTTTGCTGGCGATCGCCCTACAAAAGATGCCAAGCCAGACGGCGGTATTGACCTTTATCGGCGAAAAATCCTCAGTCTTTGGCAGCCAGCAATGGCACTTCTCGACCCAGATAGGAACCAATTTCATCCTGGAAAAGCGTCAGTTTACGCAGTCTGCTGAAGATGAAATCGAAGCGAAGATCGAGAAAGTTACGAAGCAAAGAGGAGCGGCTCGCGGTCTGCTGATTGTTGTAGAACCTACTGTTGAGAATTCGCAAGTTTGCTTACAGTTGAGGGAATCGTCTGACGGGTTAGAAGCGCTAGAAGAAGACTTTCCAAGCTTGCGGTTGCCTTTTGATGATCGAAATCTGAGGTGGGAACATCTGTTTGGCAGCTTGGAGTCGGGCGATTTGGAGGAACCGACTTTTGTTGCTCAAAGAGAGCCAGAATCGAGGCGCGAGGCCTGGTTCTGCGAGACAAACAAATATGTTCCAGGCTTTCCAGATCGGGTAAGTGTTGTCTTTTCCAACCCACCCAATGCGGCTGCGCAGAAAGTCGACTTTGTGGTAAAGCGGTGGCATCCCAACTGGGGCACCCTTGAAGGACAGCAGCTAGAGTCTTATGAGATAAAAATCAAAGATGGAGACTGGGACAGTTTTCTAGATGACTGGCTGAGCTTAAAAAAATACTCTCCTCTACGGCTTCGAAGGGGACAGAGTAGTAACAATAGCAACATAAGCGGCTATATCACCTGCATGACGGCTGAAAACATTATGGTTTTGGCCGAGTTGGAGTCGCTGAGTATGCGGCCTATGGATTCAGACAATCGCATTTCGCTATCGACTGTTCGAGATGCTGAAGTTATCGAGGTTAAAGAGAAAGACAAGCTGCCCATTGAGCTAGATGTAGATGCGCTTCAGCTAAATCTTTCGCAATCCAGTAGCTACAGCGGCGTATTGACTCGCGTTCCCCGATTTGGTGAGGGCGAAACCTACGGCGTGGTTTGGAAAACTCAGGGTGAGGCTGTTTTAGAAGATGTTGTCATTCGCAATATCCCTAAGTCTGCTTTCGTTAGCCAGGTGAGCGTATTTGAAGGTTGAAAAGAACGGATCTCTCAGCAGTGGACGTTCTGGATTCATTCCCGATTTATTAGAGTACGCGCGCTTTG
>CALDSK010000011.1 GCA_937911865.1 uncultured Synechococcus sp. | reverse complement strand
AGAACGAATGAAAGACGGTGAAGAGTCCTGTGCTTTTGTCAATATATCCATGACAGACAGGTTGGCTTTGGTATCGGCTGCCCAGACACCGAGCAGTACTTTTGCGACACATTCTATTTTGTCTGGGGCTGGGTCTTCGAAGGCGCAAAGATACCTGATGGCTTTGGCAAACTTAGGTACTGCGTCAATTACTTGAGTTAAGGTTGCTTTGTGCGGGAAGTAGGCTACCTTGCTAAAGGCTTGTATATCTGCGGGGCAGGAAGCTGTTAGCCGTTGCTGAAGCTGTCGATCGGAAACAACTAAAACCATCTCTGAGTCTTTGCCCCTGCTTTGATTAAGCACTGTCTGTTTCTTAAAGTCATCAGATATTGACTTGAAACCACTTCCCCAGCTGATGTTGGAGCTATTTTTGAGCTGATTATGTTGGAGACTATCTTTCGTTCCGTTGAAAATGATGAGATCATCTACAAAAGACAAAATCTGACTGTAAAATGTGATGTCTGCCTGCTTTTCTATGACTGCTGCTGATAGCAAAGCAATTTTATAGGTGGCATAAAAGTTTTCGTAGGTGTTACCTTTTTCGTTGCTTGCACCGCCTCTATGTTTGTTCTTTACATATGTAAGTGACTCATCACCGAATAGCTGACGGATTTGCTCGTCTGAATACATCTAGTGTTTATAGCAAGGCCTTTCTATATTTTGAGATTTCAATAGCATAGCAATAGATATGCCCTGGTCTGTAGAAATTTTGCTTGGCTTTTCTTTGATTGAGATGCTAGATGAGAATACTTTAGTGTCTGCCACAGCTTTGCAGTTGTGCCGTTGAGGAGGGCGGTTTGTTTTGAGTTTGTTTCTGCGTCAAGATCGAATCTTTGATGCGCTCTGTAGTTCTTTCGCTGTCGGCTGCAAGAAAAAGTTTGAATACAAGTGCCCCGTCGTCATAGCGCATAGCGGTCTTACAGCGCTACCAAACAAACAACAAAATAACCAACAGTAGAGAAGCGCCTTGATTACACTCAGTTAGGGTGCTTTTGTATTACTTGAGCGAAGGTTGCGAGAACACAGCTCAGTTTTACAGTTTGATTTTTGAGGGCCAGGAAGGCTATTCTATCTTAGTAGTTTTTTTGTACTGTTTTTTTGAGCCAGTAGGGCGAGTAGATGATTGCGACATGGACGGCTAAGCAGGTGTTGGCGCTCTCGCCAGACGCCGGAAGTGCGAAGCGAGGTCAGGCCCTGGCGATTGTTTCTAAGTGGCCGGTTTTAGGGCGATCGCAGCGAGCTGTTTGGGGTGAGTGTCAAGGCAGCGGTAAAAAGCCCTATCGCACCGCCATTGATTTTGGCGAAGCCGCAGGTGGGCCTGCTTTTCGCTGTAGCTGTCCCAGTCGTAAGTTTCCTTGCAAGCACTCGTTAGGGCTGTTTCTGCTGCTGGCGCAGCAGGTCAAGTTTGTTGAAGGAACGCCGCCTGAGTGGGTAACAGACTGGCTAGACAAAAGAGAGAAGACCAGAGAGAAAGCCGCAGAAAAAGTGCCGCTTTCACAGGCATCTGCTGCCACGGTTTCACCTCAGCAGGCGCAGCAGGCGCAGAAATCACAGACGCAGCGCCTTGAAAAAAGAGCGCTCAAAGTGGCCGACGGTCTAGTCGATTTGGATCGATGGCTATGCGACATTGTTCAGCGAGGCTTGGCCGATTTACCCAGCCAGCCCTACAGCTTTTGGGACCAGGCTGCGGCGAGGCTAGTCGATGCCCAAGCGCCAGGGCTGGCCAAGCGGGTAAAAGAACTGGCTGGCATTCCGCACTCTGGAAAGGGCTGGCCGGAGCGCATGCTCAAAGCTTTAGGGCAGCTGTATTTGCTGGTGCAGGGGTATCGGCAGCTAGCCGATCTGCCGCCTATGATGCGCGCTGAGGTGCTTAAGCAAATTGGTTTTCCTCAAAACAAGGACGATTTGCAGCGGCGGGCGGATGATTCAGATCCGTTGGTCTTGTCTGTTATTGATACCTGGCAGGTGTTTGGCCAAGTGGTGACTGAGGAAGATTCTTTGAAGACGCAGCGCGTGTGGCTGTGGGGAATGAAAAGCCAGAAAGCCTCTTTGGTGCTGAGTTTTGCTTACGGAAAGCGTCAGCCTTTAGATATGAGCCTGTTGCCAGGTGCCTGTTTCGAGGGGCGTTTGATTTTTTATCCTGGGACTGGCGTACAGAGAGCTTTGGTAATCAGCAAGGCAGCAGCGGTTAATTCTACTAAAGATGGGATGGGATGTGTACGGATTGAAGATGCGATCGCTCAGTACGCTCAATCGCTTACTGAAAATCCTTGGCAAATTCTATTTCCTTTAATTTTGAGACAAATACTGTTGCGCTACCAGGCGTGCAGCTGGTTTTTGCAAGATCAGGACAATCGGCTCCTGCCTGTTTCTTCCACGTTTCAACAGGGTTGGGAAGTGTTGGCAATGAGCGGTGGCCGTCCGCTTTCAGTGTTTGGGGAATGGGATGGGCAATACCTGAGGCCGCTCAGCGTGTGGAGCGAGAAGACTTTTATGACGTTGGAAGCTTGATATGAATCAATGTGCGGATCAGGAGAGTGCTCCGTCAGTCAGTCAGTCAGTTACTCAGTCAGTCACTCAGTCAACAACTTGGTGGCAAAGTCTGGTGGGGACTGCTCTGGTCGGTACAGATAGGCAGTCGCCGACTGTCCCCACAGGAGAAAGTCCCGTAGAAACGGTTGTTCGCCAGCTAGATTGGCAGCAGCCGGAAGCCGCTCTGCTGAAAACCGCTGGTGTGTTTGCAGCCTATTGGCAGGTGGGTCAAGATGCGACGACAGATGCTGAGCGGGTAGAGTTAGCGCCTCTCTCTCTAGCTGAACCGGACGATAGGCCCAGCTGTAGCCCGCGAATAGCAGAGCATTTGAGAGTAGGACTAAACCGCTATCCGCAGGCGATCGCGGAGCTACTGTCATTAATTGCCAGCGCTAAACAAAGAATTCCCTATCGCTTAATGCCATCAGTGCTGCGATATGGCGAGAATGATGTGCGATCGCAACCTCTGCTTGAGGCTGTGATCGGTAATCGGGGCCGATGGTTGGCAGCGCAAAATGCCGACTGGCACTATATCAGCACTCGCCTAGGAGAGATTTCTTCGACAGATATTACCCGGTGGCAGCTACAGTGGCAGACGGGCAATCGAAGTCAGCGGTTGCTCGTGATGCAGCAGTGGCGACGCTTGGATCCTGAGGGAGCAAGGGAGGCGATCGCCGCTACCTGGTCTACAGAAAGCCGCCAGATCAGGAGCGCTCTAATAGAATTATTCGGTCTAGACTCCTCTGGCCATCAGCTATCGATGGCCGATGAGCCTTTTTTAGAAGCCGCCTTAACCGACCGAACCCAGGCCGTGCGGCAAGCGGCGGCAAAGTGGTTAGCCCGGCTACCTGAGTCTAGGCTGTCTGAGCGCATGGCCAATCGCGCTCAGCAGTTTGTTCATTTGCAGGGTACGAAGAATGGTCTAGAGCTATCAATAACGTTACCGGACGCTTTTGACACTGACTGGCTGCAAGATGGCATTCGTAAAGCGGCAAGCAATGGTCTTAGCGAGCAGGCCAGTTGGCTTCAGCAGCTGCTAGCTAAGACGCCATTAACGGTATGGCAATCTCAACTCGGCACGGCAGGAATAGAAGGTCTAAACGACACGCTCTCTAGCACAACAACTGCAGATTCAACGCGAAAAATCCTCATTCATGGCTGGGCCCAGGCCATCTGCAATCAGCGCCAGTACGACTACGCCCGTCAGTGGGTGCCTGTTTTGTTGAATCAGCTTGATGCCTACGACTGGGACAAAGATGTTCTAAGCACAATGCTGTCTCTGCTACCGCCTCAGCAAACAGAGGTCTATCTACGAGACCAGGTACCCGCGAAGGTGAATGACCAAAGCTCTGCCTATTGGCTCAAGATAGTGGCCCAAAGTGCACACCAGAGTGAGCAAAAGTGGGATTACGACTTTAGCCGCCTGGTGCTGACTCAGCTGGTGCAGGTAATGAAAAGCAAGTACAGATATGGTGATCTGTTTAGTCCACCTGCTAGCCTAGCACTGGCCTTGCATCCCGGTCTTGCTGCTGAAGCTCAGCGAGCGATTGAATCGGTAACCTACGGTCAGCGGCCTACCAAGGCCTGGCAGCGATTTTTAGATGAGTTTTTGGGTGTGTTGAACTATCGGTGGCAGATGTATCAGCTGTTTGCAGATAGCGGCTAGCAGAGAAGATAGGAAGAGAAAAAAGCGCTTCTAAATCCAATCTTATTGACTTACTTATTGCGACAGCGATCAACATGACAGCAACAAAACCGACAGCCACAAAAAATAAGTCTTCTAAAAAAGCAAAGACAGCAGCCACAAAAACAACAACCAAAGATGTCTCAACAGTTTTACGACAGCACGTTGAAACAGAATTTGCGAATGAGCTGACCGCGCTAGAAAAAGAAGACTCTCGGCAGCGCCCGCCTAACTGGCGATTGTCTCCCTGGGCGGTTGCGACCTATCTGGTGGGTGGGGTCTTAGACAGTGGCGTAGAGATTTCACCGAAGTATGTCGGCAGTCGGCGGCTGATGGAAATTGCGATCGCAACGCTTGCCACAGACCGCGCCCTGCTGCTCTACGGCGTTCCTGGTACGGGTAAATCCTGGGTCTCTGAACATCTTGCCGCAGCCATATCCGGTGATTCTACACTATTGATTCAGGGCACCGCAGGCACCAGCGAAGAAGCCATTCGCTATGGCTGGAACTACGCCGAGCTGCTGGCCAAGGGCCCCTCTGCCTCTGCGATTGTAGAAAGTCCGCTGATGAAGGCCATGGCAACGGGAAAAATTGCTCGGGTAGAAGAGCTGACCCGGATGCCCGCAGACGTGCAAGATACTTTGATTACGGTGCTCTCAGAAAAATTGTTGCCAATTGCGGAGCTAGGCACCGAAGTGCAGGCCAGCAAAGGCTTTAACTTAATTGCGACAGCGAATAATCGTGATAAAGGTGTGAATGAGCTGTCGAGTGCGTTGAAGCGACGGTTCAATACGGTCATTTTGCCCGTGCCGGACCGGGCGGATGAAGAGGTACAGATTGTTCAAAAGCGCGTGGAGAGTCTAGGGCGAGCTCTAGAGCTTCCCGCTGAGCCGCCTGCGTTAGAAGAGATTCGTCGAATTGTAACCATCTTTCGCGAGCTGAGAGGCGGGGTGACAGAAGATGGTAAGACGAAAGTAAAATCTCCCAGTGGGACTTTGAGCCCGGCAGAGGCGATTTCAGTCGTCAGTAGCGGTATGGCATTGGCCGCGCACTTTGGCGACGGGCAGCTGAGCGCAGAGGATATGGCCGCTGGGGTGCAAGGCGCGGTGGTAAAAGACCCAGTGCAGGACGCGGTGGTGTGGAAAGAGTATTTGGAGACGGTGGTAAAAGAGAGAGAAAGCTGGCAAGACATTTACCGCGCCTGTCGGGAGCTAGCCTGATGGCGACAACACTATTTGGCATTCGGCATCACGGGCCCGGTTCGGCGCGGAGTTTAGTGCGATCGCTTCAAACTCTCAATCAATCTCAAGGGCCAGACATCATCCTGGTTGAAGGCCCACCCGAAGCCACGGACAGTCTTTCTCTGCTAGCTGAGGCCGACATGCAGCCTCCCGTCGCTCTGCTCATTTATCCACCCGATCATCTACAGCAATCTGCCTATTATCCTTTTGCCGTATTCTCTCCCGAGTGGCAGGCCATTCAGCACGCCCTCAAGCACCAGATTCCTGTGCGATTTATGGACCTGCCACAGGCTCACCGACTGGCAATGCGAATAGAGCAACTGGAAGACGAAAGAACAGAAGGCGAAAGCGCAGAAGGTGAAAGCGCAGAAAATGAAAGAACAGAAAATAGAAGAATAGACTACGAGGACGTTGAACAAGCTATTGAAACTGATGACAGACCACCCGTAGATGCCATTACACGCGATCCACTCGGTCTGTTAGCTCAAGCCGCAGGCTACACAGATAGTGAGCGCTGGTGGGAGCACATGGTAGAACAGCGTCAGGATAACACAGCGCTGTTTGAAGGCATTCTCGAAGCAATGAGTGCACTCCGCAAGGAGAGTGCGTTAAACAATCCACCTGATTTGACGCAGCCTCAATATCGTCTAGAGGCACAGCGAGAGGCTTACATGCGCAAAGCAATTCGACAGGCCAAAAAAGAAGGCTTTGAAAACATTGCAGTCGTTTGTGGTGCCTGGCATGTGCCTGCTTTGACCGAACCGTTTCCACCTCAAAAAGCAGACAATGCATTGCTTAAAGGCTTACCGAAGTTAAAAGTAAAAGCGACCTGGATTCCCTGGACCTACACCCGACTGTCGACCAGTAGTGGCTACGGTGCAGGCGTTACCTCTCCCGGCTGGTACGACCATCTCTGGCAATCTTCGCAGCGCTCACACACACCGACTGAAAGCGCGATTCACTGGCTAACGCGGGTCGCTAGGTTATTGCGCGGCGAAGATTTAGACGCGTCCTCTGCTAGCGTGATTGAGGCAGTACGGTTGGCAGAAGCCTTAGCGTCCGTCAGAGAGTCTGCTATGCCAGGACTGAGCGAGCTGAACGAAGCGACTCAGACGGTGTTGTGCTTTGGTGACCCGACGCCGTTGAAGCTGATTCATCAGAAGCTGATAGTCAGCGATCGCCTTGGCAGCGTTCCAGAAAATACGCCACTCATTCCGCTACAACAAGACCTGCAAAAGCTGCAAAAGCGCCTGCGGCTAAAGCCAGAAGCTGCTGAAAAACTGGTGACTTTTGACCTGAGAAAAGACTTGGATTTATCGCGATCGCACCTCCTTCATCGCTTACGCCTGCTCAACATCTTCTGGGGCATTCCTCAAACGACCAGCGGTAAAGGCACCTTCAAAGAAGCCTGGAAACTCATCTGGGAGCCAGAGCTGAGCATCGCCATTATTGAAGCCGGGCGCTGGGGAAACACGATTGCAGATGCGGCAGTTGCCTATGTGCAGCACGAAGCTCAGCAGGCTACGGAACTGCCCCTGCTGACTCACCTGCTTGACCGGGTGCTATTAGCGAATTTATCCGAGGTGATTCCCTACCTGATGCAACAGCTGCAAAATATTGCCGCCGTTGCCAGCGACTTAACGCATCTGATGGCTGCCCTGCCGCCGCTGGTCAATATTTTGCGCTACCGGGACGTCAGACAAACCGACAGTGCAATGGTGACGAGTGTCGTTGATGGTTTGATGGTGCGCATTTGTATTGGATTGCCGGGTGCTTGCGCTTCTTTGGATGATAAGGCCGCAGAGAAAATGATGGGCGCGATCGCCCAAACCCACAGTGCTATTAAGCTATTGCAGCGAGCGGTTCACAGTACAAACTGGTCGACTGTGTTGAGGCAACTGTGCGACCGCGACAATCTTCACGGCCTGATCGCAGGGCATAGCTGCCGGTTACTTTTAGACGAAGGGAGTTTGAACGCAGAAGACGCCGCTCGCAGACTCGGCTTGGCGCTTTCCCTTGCGAGCGAGCCCCCGCAAGCTGCTGCCTGGGTAGAGGGCTTTTTGCAGGGAAGCGGACTGTTGCTGTTGCATGACGATAGCATTTGGCAGGTGCTTGACGACTGGGTGACCGGTCTAAATGACAGCGCGTTTACGACGCTGCTGCCACTGCTGAGACGGACATTTTCTAATTTTCCTGCGCCAGAGCGAAGGCAGATGGGGGAGCGCGTGCGCTTAGGTAGTCAGCTGTCGGCGCGGGCGATGGTGAATGACAGGTTTAATTGCGATCGCGCCAACCAAAGCCTGCCGCTAGTCGCTCAGCTACTGGGTATTCCCTTTCCTCCACAGCCCTTTCCTTCACAGCCCCTTACTTCACAGCCTTTTCCTCCACAGCAGGTAATCTCATGAGTGGCGAGTCTAGTAATTCTTCTAATTACGCTTCTAACTACGAGTCGGCGGATATGGAACGACTGCGGCGCTGGCGACTCGTGCTAGGCGGTGGTGAAGCCGATGGCATTATCGCTGAAGCCGAGGGTCAAGAAGGCATGGCGGGCGAAGCCGATACCGCAGGCGGACAGGGGAAACATCTAAACCTGGGCAGCGGTGATAGAGAAATGGATCAGGCGCTCGCCGCGCTATACGGCGATGGTAAAAAGCGTAGGGGCGGATTGCAAAAGTCTGCACCTAACGTTGCTCGCTGGCTGGGCGACATCCGTAAATACTTTCCCAGTTCTGTTGTCAGGGTCATGCAACAAGATGCGCTGGAGCGGCTAAACCTGCATCAAATGCTGTTAGAACCTGAAATGCTAGAAGCGGTAGAAGCTGATGTGCATTTGGTTGCAAACCTGATGTCTTTGAACGGTGTGATTCCTGAAACGACAAAGGAAACCGCTCGGCTGGTGGTGAGAAAAGTGGTTGACGAGCTGATGCGTAAGCTACAAAGCCCGATGCAGCAAGCTGTTATTGGCAGCCTCAATCGCAGTCAGCGCAACAATCGCCCCCGGCATAGCGAAATTGACTGGAACCGTACCATTCGCGCCAACCTGAAGCACTACCAGCCAGACTATCGCACCATCATTCCAGAACGCCGTATCGGCTACGGTCGCAAACGCGCGGCGCTTAAAGACATCATTCTGTGCGTAGACCAAAGCGGTTCTATGGCGACATCTGTTGTTTATTCCAGCATTTTCGCAGCGGTGTTGGCCTCTATTCCAGCGGTAAAAACACAATTGGTCGTGTTTGATACGGCTGTTGTTGATCTCACCGAGAAATTAGAAGACCCGGTGAATGTGTTATTTGGAACGCAGCTGGGCGGTGGGACGGATATTAATCGTGCGATCGCTTACTGCCAAGGCAATGTACGCCAGCCCCAAGAAACCATTCTAATTCTCATCAGTGACCTATACGAAGGTGGCAACAACCAATCCCTATTGAAAAGAATTGCTAGCCTCGTTGCTTCTGGTGTTCAGGTGATTGCTTTGCTGGCGCTAAACGACGAAGGCGCTCCTTTCTTTGACCATGCCAACGCTGCCGCTTTTGCGGCGCTTGGCGTTCCTGCTTTTGCCTGCACGCCGGATCAGTTTCCCGATTTGATGGCTGCTGCGATTAGTCGTACAGATATACGGCAATGGGCAGCTACTCAGGATATCGTTACGGCCTAGATAAGGGTGGCGGTGTCACCAACCAATAATTTTTGTTCCGATACATAGGACGTCCAACTCTCGCATCATCGTGATACCAATTTTGATGCGAGAATAAAGCCGATAAAACCTATCGATTCGCTGTTTCTACTCACTGTCTCAAAACGGTCTTTAAAGACACATTAGTACAGAGCGAGATCACGTAGCCCAAGACGAAGGCTAAACAATATTAGTCTATCTATCAAAGTAGCGGATGACGACCGAGCAATTCTTCTTTTGATCGAGTTATTACCATCGGTCGTCGATCTAGATCCAATGCACTCAATGTAGTCTCGATACAGTGAGTTGGCTACCTTGTGGCCTATCAGAAGGAACTTCAGAATTGGAAACCAAGGTCATTACAACAAAATAGTTCAGAATTTATAACTTATATCAGCTATATTTGGGCGGTAGTATCCCCCTGAACAAGTGGCTAGGCTTCAATGAATGACGATTCCCATAACCAGCGGCTCAAAGACAGTCATGAGTACTTCCGCGAGGTTCAGTCTTACAACGCGACTATTATCACTGTTGGCTATGGTACTTTCTTTGGTCTCCTTATCTTTCTTCAAGACAAAGTCAAGAGCCCTCTTCTCTTCTGGGCATCTCTCTCAATCTCTATTTCAGCAGCAGCTTTTGTGGCCTACGAGCTGATCAACAACATCAAACTAGCGCTGACTACGCGCAGAGCTGGAATGGAGGGCAGACGATTCTTCCGTTACTGGGCTTATTTTTTCATTCCGTCAGTTTTGTTTGCAGCACTTGGTACAGGACTACTTGTCTATATCTTTTTACGCAATCTTTGGATATAAATAGTTCTTCTCAAAAATGCTATGGCTCTTTGGGAAAAGCACGATGAGACATCGAATAAGACACGATTTTCAGAGAGTATCAAAAGGTATAAGTTTGGGGCGTTCAAGTGTACTGCTAAAGCGATGAATTCTAGACAAAACATGACTTTCGACTATCGCAGCTTGTCCTAGCTTACTCTGCGAAAGTTGGATAGAAAAACTACCTGTACTACCGAGCTAAACATCTACACAGGGCGCTCTTCTAGTACTTACCCACCAGCAGGCAGCCGAGAGGGACCACTGGCTGCTTGCGTCGAAACTCTATCTTGAGTAGCCGTCATATGATTTAGAGAATCGTTAGTACTGTTTTGTTCGTACTTTCTATTGTATTGTCGCTGCTGTTAAACGACGCCGTTTTTCTCTATAGGCAAGCAAGCCTAAGACGGCCAGCGCTGGAATACCGGTAGCTGGTTCGGGTACAGACTTATATTCGAACTGTTCTCCGGGGAGGGACGGCGTCAGAGACGGTGCACGTCGTAGCAGGGTTGCCTGCTCGTAGTCGTAGGCGTAGCCAATGATTTCTGACTCGTCAAAATAGTTACCCATAAATTCTAATGACATGGGGATACCTTCTTCGGAGTACCCCATAGGAACGGTAATCGCAGGTAGTCCTAAAATGTTCGCCTCAAAGCGAGCAGGCAGCGAGCCAAACTCAGCGTAGACTTCGTTAGCGCCTTCTCCCTGGGGCGGTGCTAAATAGTTGAGCGTTGGGAAGACAAAAGCATCGATGCCTTCTTGGGCCATAAAGTCTTCGTATTCCTGGTTTCTGAGCTGAGCAATCGCATCTAGCGCCTGGTCCACATCAGGTAACTCCTCCCAAGGTTTGGCGTCACCCGAAGCGATAGTCTCTGCAATGTCTTCAACATAGCCACGGAACTCATAGTCTTCTGGCAACACGTCTAGCAAATCAACAAAGGATTTAATCTCTTCATCGTTGTACCCTTTGACAAGTTCCTCGTAGTAAAAAGCCCGGCTTTGCAGATTCCGAGAGCCATCTGTTGGATAGCCATAAGGAGGCTCTTCGTTTAACAGAAAATCAACAAACCAGGTTTCATGCGCTGGAATATCGACTTCAACGAGCGTTGCGCCTTGCGCTTCAAGCATCTGCTTCGCGTTTTCAAACGCCGCTTCAACCTGCGGATCGATCGGAAAGCTTTCGCCTTTCGCCGGATCTCCCTTGCCAATATACGGCTTGGGTAAGGCCAATACTTTTCCTTCTAGCGCGGTATCGTCTAAAGAATCCGTGTAGCTGTCGGGGCGGCTGGCTTCGACATCCGGGATGTAAGGATTCCAAATGTTGTCTGGATCAAACGCAACGAGCGCATCCATCGCGGCAGCCGTATCCGATACGCTTTTAGCCATCGGACCAACCACGTCTCGCTCTGTTACCAAGGGCCAGGTGCCATCTACCGAAATCAACCCTGCGCTTGGCTTAATGCCAACCAGCGCATTGTGCGTGCTGGGCACCCGAATAGAGCCCCCGGTCTCTCCGCCCATTGAGAGCATGGCAAAGTTAGCAGCAACGCCTGCACCAGAACCGCTGCTGGAGCCGCCCGGGGTACGCTCAGGCGCGTAGGGATTAATCACAGGACCGTACGCTTCACTGATGCCATCGTAGGAAAAGGCCCAGGTGCTCATGTTGGCTTTACCCAGAATAATCGCGCCTGCTTCCTGTAGCTGAGCAACTGAAAAGGCATCGGTATTGGCGGTTAGATCCTTGAGCGCGTCAACGCCGTTTGAGGTGGTCAGGCCTTGTGCGTTGTAGGAGTCTTTAACGAGGACCGGAATCCCGTGCAGCGGACCCAGAACATCGCCTTGGTCCCATAGCTTATCTAGCCGAGAAGCCTCTGCTAAAGCATTGGGGTTTAGGGTGGCAACAGAATTAATGTTTGGGCCTGACTGGTCATAGGTCTCAATACGATTGAGATACAGGTTAGTCAGCGCTGTACTGGTCAGCGCATCGGCTCTGTAGGCGTCATGCACATCAGCAATAGTAGCGGTTTCTAATGAAAACACAGCGGCCTCTGCGGCGGCGGGCAGCAGTCCTAGCACCAGTGCTGGCGCTATCATCAAGGCTCTTCTCATAGGGGTGATATTCCATATGTATCATCTGCCAAGCTGCTTAGGACACGTCTGAAAGCTACGCCTACAGCTATAAAGCAACTCGGCTAACCGACGCCCTAACGTGTTAGGACATTGGTTATAGTGCCTGTCACTTTAAAAACTCAATGAGGTATTTTTTGTGACTTAGCGTACCGTTGAAAGTACTTAGTTAAGAAGATTGATGCGATTCATCCAATCTTCAAAAATGCGCATCAAAAGCCGCTAACCAGTCAAAGTAAAACATCAAATCTTTAAAGCCAATGCAACGCAGAACATCTATGCGGACGTTTATATGGATGATGGTACTCAGCTTGTTTGTTGTGATTGGATTCGCTGCGAAAGCTTACACAGTAGAGCCTTACACAGTAGAGCCCTATACAGTCTCTGGCAGGCTGCACTATCCTACGAATTTTTCACTGCCATCGGATGCGATCGCCACCATTACGCTCACCGATGTTTCACCGCTACAAGACAGCTCAGCGGCCTTCATTGCTAGGCAGACGATTCATCCACCTCACCTAGACGCCTCAGTCTCTTTTCGTCTGGAGATTGATCCGGCTGAAATCAGCGATCGCCATCTCTACGCCATTCAAGCGCGAGTGGCTTCAGCCGGCCAGGTCATTCTCAGGAATGCTTCGGCCTATCCGGTGATTACCCAAGGTCATCCGACCACTGTTGATGTTTATCTATCTCTTTCTAGCGCTAGTTCGAGACGCTAGCTTGGGAGCCTAGTTCAACAAACTATGCCAAACAAATTCAATACAAACTGTCTAAAGAGGCGGCTGAAAAGGTGTGGATATAGACCTTACGTTGGTCTTCGCATCGATACTTTAAGCCCTGCGATCGCCGCTATCGGCTCTCTAAAAACTACCTTTAAACAACGCTTGAAGAGAGCACAAAGTCTACCAGTTAATCAACAGACCAAGTCACAGACGCTATATAGCGGCCTCTCCCTGTCAGGGCGCGCGGTCAAATCTTTTATGGTTGAGTGTCTTCTTCAAGAGAACTGTTCTCTTCTGAATTAGGTTTATTCCTGCCTGCTTGCCTGACAGCTTGAAGCAACAGAAACTCAATCTGCGCGTTAACGCTGCGCAGATCGTCCGCGGCCCACTTTTCCAGCGTTTTATACAGTTCAGGATTTAGCCGCAACAGAAATCGCTTTTTGCTCACGTGTACAAAGTACCTGTGTTCACGACGGGTTGGATGGAGCTTTCAGAAACTAGGGCAACCAGTAAGTTATTTACCATAGCGGCTTTGCGTTCTTCATCGAGTTCTACCACCTCTTGTTCGCTCAGCCGCGTTAGGGCCATTTCGACCATGCCCATAGCACCTTCTACAATTCTCTCCTTAGCAGCAATAACGGCGGTTGCCTGCTGACGACGCAGCATGGCCTGAGCAATTTCAGGAGAGTAGGCCAAGTGCGTAAGCCGTGCGTCTAGAACTTCCACACCAGAGACTTCTAATCGCTGTTGCGCTTCCTGCTTTAAAATCTCTGACATATCGTCGGGTTGGCTACGTAAGGAAGGCGCATCTGTTTCATAAACGTCGTAAGGGTAGCGGTTCGCCAGCGCTCTAATCGCGGTTTCACTCTGAATAGCGACAAACTGCTGAAAGTTGTCGACATCGAAAACAGCTTTGGCTGAATCTACAACTCGCCATACAATCACGGCGCCAATTTCAATTGGGCTGCCCTGTTCGTCGTTAACTTTCAGGTAGTCACTGTTGAAGTTTCTAACGCGCAAAGAGATTTCTTGCCGGACGACAACTACAGGTACTGTCCAATAGAATCCCGGCTGCCGAACGCTGCCGATGTACCGCCCTAGCAAGATCAAGACCTGGGCCTGATTGGGTTGAACAACAAAGAACCCGGTACTAAGAACAATGCCAATAGTGAGAGATGCCGCGGCCAGTCCGAAAAGCGTTGAATTGGTGATGATGCTATCGCTAATAGATTGAAAACAAAGCCAGATGCCAGCTAGGAGGAGAAGTGCGATCGCAGGTACGACCAACAGACCGTTCAGCTGCCAGGGTTCACGTTCACGAATCTGATTCATAACATTACGGCCAGGAAGGATATTGCCAAGCTAACAAGCTAAAAACGATTCGTCAATATCAAAGTGATATCACTTTGATCAAAGATAATATCTAAGGCTGACTCGGCCTTCTATTTCATGGGCTTTTAGTTCATGGGCTTTTAGGTCGTTGCTCTAATAGGTGATTGCTCCAACGCATAGCAACGCTATGTGCTGAAAACATAGGCTAATTTTTCAGCACATTATGGCGACGCAGGTCCCTTATTTAGCAAGTAGAATCTTCTCAGCTGTTAAGGCTAGTGTCGGAAAAAGCGGTGATTCAACAGCTTGCGTTTCTCTGTAAACGCGCTCTTGATAGAGACCGTCTCTCCAAACCAATACAGTTAGCTGCTGAGCCATCGGGTCGACAATCCAGTACTCAGCAATATGACGTCCCGCGTACTCAAGCCGTTTGTAGCGGTAGTCTCTTTCTTCTTGCTTTGGGCTCACAACTTCAACCACTAATGAAGGGGGTGGCATGTCGTGCATGATCAATCTTTGCTTAGCGCCCTCTAGTGCGATCGCAGACTCTTCAGAGAGTAACATCAGATCAGGTTGTCTGGCGCTCGCGAGCCTACCACTGACGGCGACCTGCGCTTTCATGCTAAGGCGATAGTAAGGAATCCCAAGTTGCAAAAAATAGGCATATAGGAAAGAAGCAATCCGATCGTTGAGGTCGCTCTCGGTAGATACAGGGACTAAATTTCCATCAACGAGTTCGTAGCGAGTGTCTGTACCATCATCAAAGCTGGCATACTCTTCAAGCGTCAGTGGTTTTGTAGCGATTGTCATAGCGCTAATTTTACAGAGCCAGTTTTACAGAACTAATCTTGCGACACTACTTCCACAAGGATCTTTCTTATAGCTTAGAACATCTCTCAATAAACATAAGCGACAGACAAACCCCTAATAATGCCTTTCCCCCCTAAACTATCGCCTCAGCAATATACTGCATTAGAGCTTGTCTATCAGCAGACGCTATATGAGGTATTGGCCCACGAACGGACCATCACGGTTCGCGTTGATATTCGCAATGTTGAACTCGATTACCTCTTGCAACGACATCAGCGAACAGATTGGACTATCGTGACTGCTTACAATCCCTATTCTCAGCAGCTAAGTGCCGCTGAAAATGAATTGAGGAATATGGCTTTGACGGCGGTGGTTGAGCAATCATCATTTCCCTACTTGAAAGCAATAGGCAGAGATCCTTCAGGCGAATGGACGCCCGAATCCAGCCTTTTTATCATGGGCATGGGTGGTCATGGTGCGATCGCTTTAGGCAAGCAGTTCGAACAAAACGCTATTCTCTACGGCACCCTCGAAAATCCGCCCAAGCTGGTTTGGCTACTGAACTGAGTTTTTACAGCACTGTCAGGTAAGTATCTTTCCCCTGAGTCGGCAGATGTCGTAGTTTCTGTTGTTGCAAGTCAGGATCTAACCCTAGATCCTCTAACGGAATCAGACCGAGTAGTGGTGTCTGCTTGGCAAGTAACTCTACGCAGTTATAGACACCTTCTCTACCCTCAACATTGAGAACCCTCAACATTGAGAGCGAGCAGAATGTCTGTGAAAGAATGCAGGCTTTGCTAAAAATAACCATCTTGCTCAATTTCTTCGATCACCTGTAGTCCACGAGAGTCGCCCACGCTCAAAATGGCCGTTCTCGCATCTTCTTTTACGCCAAATTCTTCGTCTTCTGCGAAAGCTTCAATCAGCGCGTCAATAGCTGTTGCATATACAACGTTAGATGGCAGCTCGGCGCAAATTTGTCCAATGGCCCAGGCGCAATTGCTCCGTACAGCAGGGATTGCGTCTCTACGCATGCCGCTAATCAGCGTCGGTACGGCCTTGATCATGGTGTCGTAATCTATTTTTGGTGTTTGGCCTAGTGCGCTTGCAGCCCACAGGCGGACGGCACCGATGTCATTTTTTAGCGCGTCTTTGAGCGTTGCGATCGCCCGCTTATCGTGCTGATTTCCTAGCGCCCACACGATTGCCTTACGCACATAGCCGTTCCACTCTCGATGAAACTGAGCGATCAAAGGCTCTACCGCGCTGGTGTGAATATTTTTAGCCAAAGCATTCGCCGCGCTCACCCGTACTAGCGGACAAGGATCGCCCAGCAAGCCAACCAAAAAAGGCGTCGCCCGAGTATCTTCAATTTCACAAAAAGCGCGTGCTCCTAGCATCCGCTGCTGCGAGTCGGGATGATAAAGCAGCGCCATCATAATGTCGGCGTCAGGCTTTGGCTCTGTTTCCTCGCCAGCCAAAGCAATCAAATCTAGCGGATCGTGAGGGGTGGCTCCGCCAATTTCGGCTTCTAGTACAGATAGTTCGTCTTCGTATATGTTCACTGCAACCCATTGGTGATGAGGAAAGGAGCCATAGGGAGAGGGGGAGAACGTTGATAAACACTCTCCCCCTCTCCCCCTACTTCCTCTCCCCCTTGCTCTTAAATATCCGCCAGCACACGCCGCGCCGCTGCGATCGTCTGCTCGATATCCTCGTCAGTGTGGGCAAGGGATGTAAACCCGGCTTCAAACTGAGAAGGTGCCAAATAGATGCCTTCTTCTAACATGCCTCGGTGGAAGCGGCTAAACTTCTCCAAGTCAGAGGTTTTGGCATCGTCGTAATTGTGCACTGTGTTGCCAGTGAAAAACATGCCGAACATTGCGCTGATACTGCCACCGGTTACCTCATGCCCGGCGTCGCGAGCCGCAGATAGCAGACCTTCGCTGAGCTTTTTAGTCACGCGCTCTAACTGGTCGTAGGCCCCAGGGCGACGCAAAATTTCCAGTGTCTTAATGCCTGCGGTCATGGCCAGCGGATTGCCTGAGAGCGTACCGGCCTGATACACAGGGCCCGCAGGTGCAATCATTTCCATGATTTCGCGGCGACCGCCATAGGCACCGACCGGCAGTCCGCCGCCGATGACTTTACCCATGGTGGTAAGGTCCGGCGTGACGTTGAATTTTTGCTGTGCGCCGCCGTAAGAAATACGGAAGCCTGTCATCACTTCGTCAAAGACAAGCAGTGCATCGTTGTCTTTAGTGATTTCTCTTAGACCTTCTAAGAAACCGACATCGGGGGTGACAAATCCAGAGTTGCCTACAACCGGTTCTAGAATGACCCCGGCGATTTCGCCTGGGTTTTCAGCGAACAGCTTTTTGACTGCTTCGAGATCGTTGTAAGGGGCGTTGAGGGTGTCGGCAGTGGCCGCTTTGGGTACGCCAGGGGAGTCGGGTAGGCCGAGGGTGGCAACACCAGAACCGGCTTTTACCAGGAACATATCGGCATGGCCGTGGTAGCACCCTTCAAATTTGATAATTTTGTTGCGCCCAGTGAAGGCACGCATCAGGCGTAAGACGGCCATACAAGCTTCGGTGCCGGAGTTGACGAAGCGAACCATCTCTACGCTAGGGACGGCCTCGATTACCATTTCGGCCAGGACGTTTTCAAGGTAGCAGGGGGCGCCAAAGCTGGTGCCCTTGTCAATAGCCGCTTTGAGCGCGTCGAGGACCTCGGGGTGGGCATGGCCACAGATAGCCGGGCCCCAGGTCCCGACATAGTCAATGTATTTATTACCGTCTACGTCCCAGACGTAGGCACCTTTGACGTGGTCAAACACGATGGGTTGACCGCCGACAGAACGGAACGCTCGGACCGGAGAGCTAACGCCGCCAGGCATAAGGGACTGGGCAGCTGAAAAAATCTCGTCAGACTTGGTTGTTTTTAGGGTGGTGGTGCTAACCAAAACACGCTCCTACATTCAAAAGATTATGGTTAATCGCAGTGTTTTTAATCCTAACGGGTTGAGATCCTTTTTTGTTTCGCGATGTTAAGGAATGTAGAGCTCTCAATAAGGCGTAGCATGGAGAGTAGAAAATCACTGACGCTGCTCTTTTGTTTGTCTGGCCCATGACCCCTTCTGTTCCGCCTGTTTCTTCAGCTATTCCTATCGATCAGATTCGGTTTAATCAGCAGGGGCTAGTGCCTGCGATCGCTCAAGACTATCTAGACGGCACAGTGCTGATGATGGCCTGGATGAATGCCGAGTCGCTGCAAAAAACGCTGGAGACGGGTGAAGTTTGGTACTGGAGCCGTTCGCGCCAGGAGCTGTGGCACAAGGGCGCAACCTCTGGCCATATTCAAAAGGTAAGAGGACTGCGCTACGACTGCGACAGTGATGCTCTACTTGTCACGATTGAGCAGGTCGGTGATGTTGCCTGTCATACCGGTGAGCGTAGCTGTTTCCACCAGGTGCAGGTAGAGGGCGCTGTAGAAGTGGTTCCCCCGGCTGCGGATACGCTCTCTCAGGTGTTTGGGGTGATTCGCGATCGCAAGCTCAATCCCAAACCAGGTTCCTACACCAACCATCTCTTTGAGGGCGGCGACAACAAAATCTTGCAGAAAATTGGCGAAGAAGCCGTTGAAGTGGTGATGGCCTGTAAAGACGATGCACCAGATGAGATTGCGGGCGAAGTCGCAGATTTGCTGTATCACACGCTAGTAGCGATCGCCCATCATGACGTAGACCTGAAAGCGGTGTATCGAAAGCTGCAGTCGAGAAGATAGGTGAGCGCTCAAGTGAGCAGTTAAGTCAGCGATGAAGTGAGCAGTTAAGTAACCGGTGAAGTGAGCAGGTAGCCTTGCGTGCAGTCAACCTCACGCGGCCGCGCCAGAAATCAGCGGCTGCTTCATCAGCTTTAAGCTCAGCGGTATCGTGATCGAAAATGTTGAGCCTACACCTAGCTGAGAATCGCAGATGAATGTTCCCTGATGATTGACGCTGACAATTTGATAGCTCATAGCCAGACCAAGGCCGTTACCCTCACCTACTGACTTAGTAGTAAAGAACGGATCAAAAATCTGCCGTTTTGTCGCGGCGTCCATGCCAATGCCGTTGTCAGTGATGCTGACGCTAAGGTCGTTGCCTTTGACCATCGTAGAGATCGTAATTGTGGGGTGAGAACTGTTGCCCAGCGCTTCAATAGCGTTAGTCAGTAATCCCATAAAGACCTGGTTGAGCTGGCCCGGATAGCAGTACACCTTAGGCAAGGAGCCATAGTCTTTTTTCACTGTGATTGCTGGCCTGCGGTCTGTGGCGTTGAGTTTAGACGTCAAAATCAGCAGCGCACTGTCGATACCCTGATGAATATCGACGGCTTTGGTTTCTGATTCGTCATGATGTGAAAAGATTTGGAGCGATCGCACAATCTCTGTAATCCTATCCACCCCTGTTTGTACCGATTGAATCAGCAGCGGAAAGTCTGCTTGCATAAAGTCCAAATCGGCTTGCGCCACAGCCGTCTGTAGTTCTGCCGAAGCTTCAGGGTATTCGGTCTGGTAGCTCTGCAGCAGGCCCAACAGAGTTTCTACGTAGTCTTGAGCGGGCTCCAGGTTGCCTTGAATAAAGCTAGCCGGGTTGTTGATTTCGTGCGCAACACCGGCCACAAGCTGACTAAGGCTCGACATTCTTTCGCTTTGCAGCAGTTGAAGCTGTGCCTGCTTTAGCTGGGAGATGGCCTGGCTAAGATTTTTTTCTGTTTCGATCCGCTCGTTGACCTCTTGTGCCAGAGATTGGTTGGCAACATGTAAAGAAGCGGTTCTTTGAGCGACCCTTTTTTCTAGTTCTCGGTGCGCCTCTACCAGGCGATCGCTCATTTGATTAAAGGCGTTGCCAACCGCCTGCAGTTCGTCCCTGGTTTTGAGATGAATTTTAGGGATGTCGGTGAGGGGGCTACGGCCAATCGCGTCAACGTGAGATTGAAGCTGGTTGAGCGATCGCACGACCGGCTTTAAGAGTCCGTAGTACTGAGCAATCAGCAGCAGCAAAATGCTCCCAAAGCTGAGCATTCCTAAAACTTGTGTTTGTCTCTGAGCCGATTTCTTCTGAAGTCTGTACAAGGCAGTCTGCTCGTAGGCGCTTTGGAGCAGCGCTCGGCCGTGAAACTCGATTTGTGCTTCAAACAGTCGCAGTGACCGAGTAATCGCTTCGATGTCGGTATTCTGAATAGGCTCATTACCTACCGTTCGATCTGTTAGCTGACTGGCAACGCTTTCTAGATACTGTTGCTGCGATCGCAAATTAGTAAGGCGAATATGAGAGAGCGTATCGGATTGTGGAAGCGTGTTCTCTAGCTGATCTATCGCATGCAAAAAAATTTGGCGTGATTGTTCGTAACGCTTGAGTTCTTCCTCGTCATCGGCTATGACTGCCAGTCGATTCAATGCGACGATTTGACCTTTTAGTGCTAGCTCTAGCTGTACAACATTAGCGACATTGGACTGGGCTTGCTCGTAGCTGGCATCAAGTGCTTCACTCCTGTTGCGGTAGCTGACATAGCTACCACCCAAAAGGACGGCGGTAAGCGTGATAATCACTGCCGAAGAACCGATAAATTTTGTGGTTATTCGCATAAAGCTCGCCGCCAGAAAAACGAACAGACAGTTACTGATGAGAAGGGCATCTGCCTGTGCGTAGAATCAGTATTCCCCGATGAAAGTTTTGTAGATATTCTTTTTTGCGCCTAGTCTTTGGTTTAATGGCTTTGGTTTAATGGCTTTGGTTGATGGTTGTCGCTGAATGCCCAGGCTAATAACCGGCCGGCTGCACTCAACCTTTTATCTAGGCTGATCTAGTTAGTTTGAACCTGAAACTTGATCTGAATTTGACCCGAAGTCCCTAGAACTTTTAAGGCTGAGCCCGTACACTCTTTGTAGTACAAATAAACTATAGGAAGGAATTATGGCCAGTCAGGATGCCAGCCAAGATGCCAGTCAAGATGCCAGTCAGGATGTAGAACACAGAGTTTCTGAGCTGCGATCGCAGCTCAGAAAAGCCAGCTATAACTACTACGTTCTGGATGCGCCTGACCTGCCTGATTCTGTCTACGACCGGCTGTACCGCGAGCTACAAGACCTAGAAGAAAAGTATCCAGCGCTGCTAACCGCCGATAGCCCTACCCAGAGAGTGGGCGCTCAGCCCGCCGACCAGTTCACCTCCGTAGCGCACAATATCCCGCTCTACAGCCTAGAAAACGCTTTCGATACCGATGAGTATTTAGACTGGCAAGCTCGCTGGCAGCGTTTAGAGCCTGATATTAAAGAAGCACCTGCGGTCGCAGAGCTGAAAATTGACGGCAACGCGCTTGCCCTGACCTATGAAAACGGCGTGCTCACCCGTGGGGTCACCCGAGGAGACGGCACGGTTGGTGAAGACATTACGCAAAACGTCCGTACGATTCGGACTATTCCGCTGCGGCTACAGATGTCTGCTGGTCAAAACCCGCCGCCTGTGGTGGAGGTGCGCGGTGAAGCTTTTTTGCCGTTGGATGTATTCGAAGAGATTAATAAAAAGCGCGAGGCTGAAGGTACCGCACTGTTCGCTAATCCCCGCAATGCCGCTGCCGGAACTCTTCGCCAGCTCGATTCTCGGGTCGTAGCCGAAAGGCGGCTCGACTTTTTTGCTTACACGCTGCTCATGCCAGAAGGCTCGGGAGACGTACAGCCGCCAGGCAATCAGTGGGCTGCGCTCGAATGCCTGCAAACCTTAGGGTTCCGCGTCAACCCTAACCGGCAGCTGTGTGAATCAGCCGCTGCCGTCGCCAGCTACTACGACCATTGGGAAGAAGCCCGTCACGACCTACCCTATTTAACGGACGGTGTGGTGGTAAAGCTCAATAGCTTTGAGCTGCAAGATCGGCTGGGCTTTACGAATAAGTTTCCTCGCTGGGCGATCGCTCTTAAATATCCTGCTGAAGAAGTCCCCACCATTCTTGAGAAGGTGACGGTACAAGTTGGGCGCACCGGAGCCATTACCCCGGTTGCAGAGCTTGCGCCCGTACAGCTTGCCGGTACTTCTGTCGCTCGCGCCACGCTCCACAACGCCGATCGGCTCGCGGAACTCGACCTGCATTTAGGGGATACCGTCATCGTCCGTAAAGCCGGAGAGATTATTCCTGAAGTGGTTCGCGTGCTGCCGGACCTGCGGCCCGCCGGTGCCAAGGCTTATTATTTGCCCAGTACCTGCCCAGTCTGTGCCCAGCCTGTCGTTAAGCCAGAAGGAGAGGCGGTGACGCGCTGTGTCAATGGCTCTTGCCCGGCTATTTTAAGCGGAACGCTGCGTCACTGGGCCAGCCGCAATGCAATGGATATCAGCGGGTTGGGCGAGCGACTGGTGCAGAGCTGGCTCGACCAGAGCGTGGTGACCTCCATTGCCGACTTGTACGACTTGACCATAGAAGACTTGCTTCCCCTAGAGCGCATGGGTAAGCAGCTAGCGAAAAAGCTGATTGATTCGATTCAGGCCTCTAAGCAGCGACCCTGGGCAAAGGTGCTCTACGGCCTGGGTATTCGGCTGGTGGGGAGTACGAACGCGCAGCTGCTAGCGGATAACTTTCCGTCGGTGACCGCGCTTGCTGAGGCGGATGAGGCTGCGATCGCCGAGGTGTACGGAATTGGTCCCGAAATTGCCCAGTCGGTGACTCAGTGGTTTCAGGTGCCTGCCAACCGGCAGCAGCTTGCTCGCCTGCAAGCTGCTGGGCTCCAGCTAGCGTCAAGGGTGGATGAAGCGGCAGCGTCCTCGCAAACGCTCGCAGGAAAAAGCTTTGTGTTAACCGGCACGCTGCCAACCCTCAAGCGATCTGAAGCCAAAGACCTGATTCAGCAGGCAGGGGGACGAGTGAGTAGCTCGATCAGTGCTAAAACGAGCTATGTCGTGGTGGGTGACAAGGCCGGATCGAAGCAGGCAAAGGCTGAATCACTCGGCGTTACTCAGCTGAGCGAAGCTGATTTACTAAATTTATTAGAGACTGAACTTATTAGAGACTGAGCAGCAGCAGCCGGCGAACGTAGATTGAAGAAGGATGCTAAAGGATGCAAAAAATGTGGTGTCGCTCTAGATCGCAAGAAGGTGCTTTAACCATATGATAAGGGCTATGAAAAATCGGCAGCACAAACATAACGCTTCTTGTCTTTCCGCTTGCCTCTCCTTAAGAGGCTGGTCCATGGGCGTGGGGCTAGGGCTGTTGCAGATAGCGATCGCGCTTGCGCCGCACTCTACCAAACCTACTCAGGCCGCCGAGCATATCACCTTTTCACTCGGTGCCACCATAGAGCGCACGATTTCAGTAGAGTCGCTAGAAATTTATGCCAAAGAGGGCCGCCTTACCGACGAGCTAGCGCCCTATGCTGGCTATCTCAAGAATGTAGATCCAGAGGCCCTAGATGCCGCACGGGGCCTTTTGACTCAGCGTGTCGATATTGATGTGACGACGGTCTCCCAGTTTGCTTACACGCCCCAGGGAGAGTATGTCCTCGATGAAGTAGGTAAGGTTTTTCGCACAGGGGCTAGGCTATCGGGCGGCAAAGGCCTTAGAGGGGCCGCGAATTTGTCGGCAGCGGAAGCTGAAACAGGACTGACACTCCTCAATGTCATTAAAAACTTTCAGACCCCGGT
>CALDSK010000010.1 GCA_937911865.1 uncultured Synechococcus sp. | reverse complement strand
AGCGCTAGATGCCGTCCTTGCTACTCTCTAACCGTTGTGTCACCCCTTCAGGTCCTAATCACTCTTTTTCTCGTTATAGCTAGAAATACTCTCATACACACGCTCAGGAAACGTCAAATCCTGATAAACATTACCCAAATCCGGGTCATCAGGATTGGGCATAATCTGAAAATCCTGACTCGCCTGCCACTCCAAAAGACTCTCCCGGCTCGGCGGACTATAGTCCTTGCTCGTCACCTGCTGATAAAGCGACCTAGCCTCCGCCTCACCAAAATCCTTATCCTGCTGCAACCGACTCACAATCTCTTCTTCATCTGCAAAATACTGCGCAATCATCGCAAACGTCAGTCGCCCATAGTGGCCAATATCCGTCCCCTCATCCAACGCATCTAAAATATGCGCCATCGTATTATTTTTTCGCAAATCGTCTACCGGCATAAAACAAATAAGTAAATAAGTACTATTAATAAATACTCTCTTTTACATCGCATAAAATCTGCCTTAGGGCTAGAATCCACCTTCAGAAACGATTCAGTTCAAAAACCAACACACCTCACAAAAGAACAAATAGCGTGTTTTACTTGAATCGTTTTTCGAAAAAAGGATCGATAATGCTGTTTAAGCAGCTAATGAGCGTCGCTGAATGCGGGGGTGGCAATGATCGTAAAAACGTTTCGAAATCGACTTCTGCGCTATCGATGGCAGCAGCTTCTTCTATTCATGTTTACGGCTGCATTGCTCATTCGACTCCTCCCCTACTGCGCACCCATCAGCGCTAGCGACATCGCTCAAACACAGCTAGCCGTAGAATTTAGCGATCGCAACAACCTACGGCTAGGCACCCTACTCACCAAAGACCAAGAACACACCGCCACCGTCCCGCTAGAACAAGTCTCTCCAAATTTCATCCAGGCCATCCTATCCGCCGAAGACCAACGGTTTTATCAGCACGGCCCAGTGGACCTGCGAGCGGTAGGGCGATCGCTCCTCGAAGCCGCCCAGGCACGCCGGATCGTCAGCGGCGCTTCCACAATCACCATGCAGCTAGCTCGAATGCTAGACCAGTCAGACTCGCGATCGCTCACCCAAAAAGGCAAAGCAGTTTGGCTTGCCTGGCGGCTCGCAGCTGGCATGAGCAAAGACGACATCTTAGCCGCCTACATAAATCGACTGCCCATGGGCAGCAACATCTACGGTGTAGAAGCCGCCGCCCAGGTCTACTTCAACATTCCAGCCTCAGACCTGACCCTAGCCCAGGCCAGCCTCCTCGCCGCCCTACCCAACGACCCAATAGATCTAGACCCTTACTTCCATTTCGATCGACTAAAACAGCGACAGAACTATGTGCTTGGCAGAATGGTGGCAGATGGACACCTCAGCGAAATACAGGCTCAAAGAATACAGGCAGAAACAGTCAGCGTGAAGTCTCGCCAGCAAGGCATTGGCGCAGCCCCGCACTTTCTCTTTTGGCTCGCCAAGCACCTACCGGACGATCACCCAGCAAAGGTAAGAACAACTTTAGATCTCCCACTACAGCGATTTGTAGAAACGCAGGTGCGACAGGTGGTGCGATCGCTCTCCACCAAAAACGTCAACCACGCCGCCGCCCTCGTCATCGACAACAAAACCGGCGAAGTTCTCGCCTACGTCGGCTCACCAGACTACTTCGCCTCCGAAGCAGGCCGCAACGATGGCGTTCAGGCCCTGCGCCAGCCCGGCTCAACTCTCAAACCCTTTCTCTACCAGCTCGCCCTAGAAAACAACATCATCGAGTCCAACACTATCCTCGCAGATGTACCCACCCGCTACGCCATTCCTGGTGCTCAAACCTACAGCCCGGTAGACTACAGCGAAACCTTTCACGGCCCTGTTCGCATCCGCACAGCACTGGCCAACTCTCTCAACATTCCAGCCGTTCGAGTCCTAGAAAAAGTAGGCGTTCCCACCTTCCTAACTCAGCTAAAATCGCTCGGCTTCGAGCATCTCACCGAATCCCCTGAACACTATGGTTTGGGACTCGCCCTCGGCAGCGGCGAAGTCAGCCTGTGGGAACTCACCCGCGCCTACCTCAGCTTTATCAACGGCGGCCAGCCCTTAGACCCCAACCTCTTCAAAACAGACACCTCGCTTCTTTCCGCGTCCACCAACACGCCGCCAACCTGGGCCCTCATTCGCAACATGCTTCAAGACCCTCACGCCAGAGCACGCTCTTTCGGCGTCAACTCCGTTTTGAACCTACCTTTTCCAGCGGCAGTAAAAACAGGCACCTCATCAGACTTCAAAGACACCTGGACCGTCGGCTTCACACCCACCTACACAGTAGCCACCTGGATAGGCAACTTCTCTGGCGAACCCATGAGAAAAATTTCAGGTGCCAGCGGCGCAGCCCCCCTATGGCAAAGAATTATGTTGCACCTACACGAACAAAAAGAACCCGCTACCTTTCCACACTTGACCGACTGGGTAAAGCGGCCTATCTGTGCAATCTCAGGAAACAAACCCACCGCAGACTGTCCTACCGTTGTAGAAGAGTATTTATCACCCGATAATCTGGCCCAGTACGAGCGTTCCGCAGACACACCGTTTCAGCTACCGCCTGTATACGACGAATGGCTAGCCAATCAGCCCGACATCGCAACGACCATTAGCGACTTACGAATTTTGTCACCGCGTGAGGACGCTTACTTCATAGCAGAGGAAGGCTCACGCCTATCGCTCAAAATTGCGGCTCCAGCGGGAGAGGTTGTGGAATGGCAGCTGAATGGGAAGCCCCTGACAGCAACCGCCGAGCGCGAGATATTTTGGCCGATGGAGCTGGGGGAGTGGGTGCTGGAAGTAAGCAATGGAGAGAGGAGCGATCGCGTAACTTTTCAAGTGCGATCGCCCGATGAATCACCTACAAAAAGAGGCTTTTCAATCGCTGAACCTGTCGAAGAATGAAGAATTGTAGCTAATTGTTTGAACTCATCCGAATTGCCTACTAATAAAGGTGTAGCGGACGCTACAGATTTTTAGGAAGGTGGAAAAATGCGACACGGATGGAGACGGTTAACCTATGGACTGTTGGGTTTTGCGATCGCACTCCTCTTTGCCGCCTGCAATCCCTTCAACCGCGCTGACGACACCGCAACCCAACCCGACGCGTCACTGCCACCGCTAAAACCTTTCCCAGAAGTCATTCAGCTCGAAAATCCAGAACTCCCCGACTGGATTGAGCAAATTAGTCCACTGGACGAAGCGAACTCTCTCGCCCAAGTGCGCATTCGCTTTCAAGACCCACTCATTCCACTAGAAAGCCTGGAGAGCCCTGAACAACAGGCTTTACTCGATAAGTTTGAGATGGTGCCAGAGCTACCCGGCCAGTTTCGCTTTTTAACACCGCGCATGGTGGGCTTTCAAGGCGATCGCGCCCTTCCCACCGCCACCCGCTTCCAGGTAACCCTAAAGTCCGGCCTCAGCGACCTAGCCGACCACCAGCTCGCTCAAGATCTCGCTTGGACTTTCAATACGACTCCCATAGAACTCACCAACTTACCCGGCGTAGAAGACGCTGAGGAAAGCGATCCACCGCCCTCAGAATTGCAGCCAGCACTCGAATTTAGTGCCAACACAGCACTCGATCTGGCCTCCATTGAAAAACATATTCAGCTCATTCCAGTAGGAGAAAGCCGCTCGGTTGCTGTAAAAGCAGCCATAGTAGAACAAACACCTTCAGACGAAGACAATCCCTCTGCTAGCGAACAGTTCAACCCGGACGAAACGGCCAAGCGATACAGCATTACGCCTAAGCGATCGCTCAAAAAAGCCACCCGCTATACCCTCGCTTTCACACCTGGCTTGCGCCCCGCCCAAGGAAATCTGGCCAGCGAAAAAGAATACGACCGCCAAATACAAACCTACGCACCCCTAGCTTTTGACGAACTCCAATTTTTCGGCGGCGCCGGCCAAGGCGGTGCCTATGGACGCTTTACAAACGGCATCGGTGAACTCAGGTTCAACAACGGTCTAGTCGCGTCATCCGCCCTAGAAGAAATCACAGTAGAACCAGCGCCAAAAGACTCGCCTCAGCTGCTGCGCGCCTACAACGACGACCGTATGGTCAGCCTCAACCCCTGGGCCCTAGAACCCGCGACCGAATACACCTTCACAATCGGCGCAGGGCTAACAGACAGCTTTGGTCAAACCTTAGGCGAGCCTGTAAGCGTAAAGTACACAACAGGGGACTTATCACCGAACCTGTGGGCACCGTCAGGGCTTAACATTTTTCCGACAAATCAGAACTTGCAGCTGAACGTTTCCACAGTAAACTTGCCAGAAAATTACAAAGCTGCCTTTACGCCCGTTCAACCGACCGACCTGGTATATACCGATTCAGCCTACCCGCGCGACAATGGCAGTCTGTTGCCCGATGCTAGCCAGTGGCAGACCATTGCCGTAGACAATGAACAAAACACGGTAAAAGAGAACGCCATTTCGCTAGCAGAAAAACTCTCTGGCAGCACAGGCATGCTAGCCTACGGCGTGCAGGCTAAAACGGTACAAACCGAAGGCCAGTGGCAAGAGCCGTCTTACTATGGGCTAATACAGCTAACGAATCTGGGCGTTTTTGCCCAGTGGTTCCCCCAGTCGGGGCTAGTACGGGTTCATCACCTGTCTGATGGCTCGGCGGCAAGCAATGCCTCTATTGACATCTATCAGTCTCAGCTCGACAGCACCATCCGAGATAATCCTGTTCCTTGTGCGACGGGGCAGACAGACCAAGACGGCATGTTGCGCTTGACTGCTGCAGCGTTAAGACAGTGTATGGCAGGAGGCAATCAGTTTACAGAAGCCCCTGAGCTATTAGCGATCGCCCGCGAAAATCAGGACTGGGCATTCGTCCGTTCTCATTCCTACAGCGGCAGCTACGGCTATGGCATCTACGCCGATTGGGAAAGCGACCAGCCTCTATCACGCGGCACCATTTTCTCAGACCGGCAGCTCTATCAGCCAGGAGAAAAAGCCTGGTTTACAGGCGTTGCCGACTATCTTCAAAATGGCGTCCTCACCCAAGATAAACAGACTCCCTACACCGTCACCATTGAAGATCCAGACGGCAACAAGATTGATTTGGGCCAGCAAACAACCAATGACTTTGGCACATTTTCAGTGTCCTGGGATGCTAGGGAAGATCAGCCGCTCGGCAACTATGTGATTTTGGCAAAGAGCGATTCTGGCGTAGAAATTCGCGGTAACTTCCGAGTAGCCGAATTCAAGCCACCTAACTTCAAAGTCGATCTAGCAATTGAGGAAAAGATTGTTGAACCCGGTCAAATCATAGCAGCCAAAACACAAAGCAACTATCTCTTTGGCCCGCCCGTGCAAGATGCTAGCGTTGCCTATTACGTTACTCGCACACCAGCTGATTTTGTGCCAAAAGGCTGGGACAAGTTTAGCTTTGGCCGTCGGTGGGACTGGCCAGAAGAGCGGCCAGAGGTTTCTGCCGATGTGTTGCAACAAAGTGAACAGCTGAATGCAGAAGGGGCAGGAGAGTTGAATATCTCCATCAGCGACGACGTGCCCTATCCCATGACTTACCAGGCAGATGCAGACGTCTCTGATATCTCAAATCTGTCGGTGTCGGCATCGCAAACCTTTACAGCATTACCCAGCGATCGCTTAATAGGCTTGCAGGCTGATTTTGTCGCCACCGCAGGCAAAGAGTTTCCGGTACAGGTGATTGTGAGTGACCCGGAAGGCGGTGCGATCGCCAACCAACGCGTCCGCGTAGAACTCCAAAAAGCCACCTACAGCCGAGTCACAGAAGTCATTGAAGGCAGCCGCATTCCCAAAAATCAGGTCGAGTATGAAACCGTTGCTGAAGCCACCGTGCGATCTAAAAAAATCGCTCAGACAATAGAGCTAATACCGCCCGAATCGGGTAGCTATCGCCTGCGCGCCAACTTTGTAAACGCAGATAGTGACACCGCAGCCACAGATTTACGACTGTGGGCAACTGGAAACACACCCGTTTACTGGGGCGCTCGCTACAACAACAACCGTCTCAACGTCCAACTCGACAAAGACAGCTACGAAGTCGGCGAAACAGCCACCGCATTGATTCAATCGCCCTACCCTGAAGCAGAGCTATACTTCTCTGTTCTGCGACACGACACGCTTTATCAAACGCGAATGAAAGTAGACGGCGGCGCACCTCAAGTTCAGTTCACCGTCACGCCAGAAATGTTGCCCAATGCAGCGGTCGAAGCTGTGCTGGTCCGTCAAGGTGAAACACTAGAGTCACTAGAAGAGATCGGTAGCTTAGACAATCTTTCTAGCGTAGGCTTCGCCCCCTTTACGACCAGCCTAGAAGACAAATATCTAACAGTTGAAATCAATCCCCGGCAGCCAACGCTGGGGCCAGCCGAAACCGAAACACTTGCACTGAGCTTAAAAGGCGCAGATAATCAGCCCGCCACCGGACAGTTTACGGTGATGGTCGTGAATGAAGCGGTACTACAGCTCAGCGGCTATCGTGCGCCCGATTTAGTCGAAACCGTGTATGCCGAGCAACCGATTTCTACCACCTTTGTCGATAATCGAAACGATGTGGCGATCGCACCATTAACCTCTCCACTCGCAAAGGGCTGGGGCTATGGCGGCGGTCAATCTGATGCGGCTGCCAGCACTCGGCTCAGAGAGAATTTCCAAGCGCTAGCCTACTACAACGGCTCTGTGCTCACCAACGATAACGGCGAAGCAGAAGTCACCTTTGACTTACCCGACGACCTCACCACCTGGCGCGTCATGGCAGTTGCCACCGATGGCGCGCTGAATTTTGGACAGGGCGAGGCAACCTTGATGACCACACAGCCGCTCATTACCAATCCACTGCTACCTCAGTTTATGCGGCAGGGAGATCGCGCCCAAATCGGCCTATCAGTCACGAATACGACTGAAAATAGCGGCACGTTAAATCTGAGCGGTTCTTTGGGCAATGCACTCCGCTTCACCCAGTCAAACGAACCCTCAGACCAGCTCGAAGAACAAGTCCAAGCACCCGCCGCCACCGCCGCCTATCGGTTTACGATGGTAGCCAATCAAGCAGGCGAGAGTACTGTAGAGTTTCGCTCGCAGCTGGCTGACGCCGCAGACGCCTTCAAGGTTCCCCTTATCGTCAAAGCAACAGAGGTGACAGAACAAGTCGTGGAAGCCGGAACAACGATAGATTCGGTAACGATTCCACTACGCGTCGCTGAAGACGTCAATTCAGAAGTAGGCGGCTTAGAGATCTCGCTGGCCAGTAATCTGTTGAGCAATTTAAAAATGCCTGCTGAGCAAACGCTAGCAGAGGATTATTTTCCTTCTTTGCAGACGTTGGCGAGTCGAATTGCAATCGCCTCTCAGCTAAGAATCCTCTCTCAAAAATACGCTCAGCCAATTGCTGATATCGACCTAGCCGCTACAGTCGCCACAGCCTTAGAGCAGCTGCAACAGCTTCAGCAGCCAGATGGTGGCTTTGCTGGCTGGCCCAGTAGTGAAAGCTCTGATCCGTTTACGACACCCTACGCGGTGAGTGCGATCGCCCAAGCCCAATCGGCAGGTTTCAGCGTCAACGACAGCCTGCTCAACCAAAGCAAAACCTACCTCAGCAGCCTACTCGCCGATCCCGGTCAATATGACTATTGCCAGAGCGGTGAGTGCAAAAATCGCGTCCGGCTAGAAATACTCAACGCGCTCGCTGACGCTGGCGATGAGCGTAATCAATATCTTTCTTGGCTATACGAACAAAGAGAAACTTTCAATCTTATAGAACAGATAAAACTAGCTCGTCAGCTCTCTCTCTTTTCTGACTGGCAAACAGAAGCCGCAGCCTTAGCTACCCAAATTCAAGAGAGCCTATACGAAACCGGTCGCACCACTGCGATCAACGACGCCAATAGCTACTTTAGAAGTTGGTCCTGGCTAAATTCGCAAACGGCCACACAGTCTCAAGCACTGCGACTTTTCACTACCCGTGAAGCGAGCCCAGAACTGCTGAGTCGCTTGGTTCAGGGATTGCTGTCTCAGCAACGAGACGGTACCTGGCAAAACAGCTATAACAATGCTCAAGCGTTGACAGCACTCACCCGTTACGCACAGCGATTGCCCAATCCACCCGACTTTGAAACCACCATTCAGCTTGGCGGGAAAGCTGTTGCGACTAAGTCCTTTAACGGCTACGAAGCGACTAGCGCTGAGGTCAAAGTCCCGATGCGTGATTTGCCCTCAGGAGACGCTGACCTCCAGCTGCAAAAAACAGGAAACGGAGAACTTCACTACGTTAGTGCCTACCGCTATCGCCCAGACGAGAATCCCTCTGGCCGATTAAATGGTCTGCGCGTGACGCGTCAGATTCGGACTGCCGGACAATCTAACGCCATACATCGGTTTGGTCTCCAGCCTTCAGACACAGCCGTTCCACTACCTGTTGGTCAAGTCTTCGACATCGGTTTAGACATTATCTCTGACCATCCTGTCGATCATGTGATTATCACCGACCCGCTTCCAGCTGGACTCGAAGCCGTCGATACGAGTTTTCAGACGGCAACGGATGCGGTACAAGCACAGCAGGATAGCTGGGAAATTGATTATCAGACGATTCACAGCGATCGCATCCAAGCCTATGCCAATCACCTAGATGCAGGCATCTACACCCTTCACTATCTCGTTCGTTCCGTCACCCCAGGCACCTTTAGCTGGCCAGGAGCCACGGCACACTTACAGTATGCTCCCGAAGAATTTGGCCGTACGACCGCTGCAACACTCAAAATCGAGTAGAAGGTATTTTTTATCAGCAATTCCAAATTCCAAGGTACAGACAGGCTAAATCGTTTCTGTCATCTG
>CALDSK010000009.1 GCA_937911865.1 uncultured Synechococcus sp. | reverse complement strand
TTCTTCTCTTATTTTTGCGCTTTGGTTTGCTCCGCTTATTGCGCGTAGTTTTGGGCTTAGTGTTGGGCTTTGTGTTGGTCTTAGTGCTGGGTTGCTTGACGGGCTGATTGCTGGGTTGCTTGACGGGCTGATTGCTGGGCTAACTTATGGGCTAATTGCTGGGCTAATTGCTGGGCTAAGTGGCGGTGGCTCAGCCTGCCTCAGACATTTTTCTTTACGCTGGATGCTCTATCGGATGGGGTATACACCCTGGAATTACGCCCGCTTTTTGAATTACGCCACTGAGCGGCTTTTTCTACAGAAGGTAGGCGGCGGGTATATCTTCATTCACCGGATGCTACTGGAGCATTTTGCGCAGATGAAACTAGAACAGACAAACTCAAAGTAGCTTCTATCTCAAGTGGCTTATCTATAACTACAACACTTCAGCCAACGACAGAACCTTATCAGCTATTCAGAACTGCATTCACTCGATTGCTAACCCGAGAGTTCCACCCACCGTTTTTGGGACTGTCTAGCGAAACGGTAAAAAAAGTGGCTTTTTAGTCCGATTTTGTGTGTCAAAAGCTATGTCACAATCAAAGTTCCATAAATAGGGGCGCTTTTAACTTTTGGGACTATGAAAATTGGATACGCCAGAGTTTCAACGCCTGACCAAAATATAGAGCTGCAAATAGATGCTTTGGAAGAGGCTGGCTGCGAGAAGATTTTTAGTGATCTCGGGGTGAGCGGAGCCAAAGCTGAGCGCCCTGGGTTAGATAATGCGCTAGAACACATTCGTAAGAAAGATGTGCTTGTTATCTGGAAGCTGGATCGGTTGGGGCGCTCGCTGAGCGATCTACTCAGCATCGTTGAGTATTTGAAGGAGCGGGGCGCTCACTTTCTCAGTATTCAGGACGGCTTCGATACATCTACCGCGTCGGGGAAGATGGTGTTTTCTGTGATCGGGGCGATGGCTGAATATGAACGGTGCGATGTAGATAAGTCGAGTGTGACAAGGAGGCGAAAGCCAACTTAAGAATAGAGATAATCTCTCAGCAGTATCTATCCTGCTGTCCCCACGTAAAAGAGTCACGAACTCCGGTCACGCTGCCATTAGTAATGATGTCAGTGGAATGCAGACCACGCACGTATCCCAACCTAGCAGCCTAAAGCTGGGAAGGGGCAAGGGGAAGTCCGAAAGGGTTAACGCAAGTGAACCGTTGATGAAGCTTCGTCATTTCCAGAATCAGTGAAATCAGGCTGACACACTGAGACCAAAAGGTAAGTGGGTGGCCTAGCGGCTCGCTCATCCGCTAAGCGATAGGTCGCAACCCCACCGGAGTAGAAACGGAACCCGCCCCGGACGCATCTCACATACTCGGAACTGCATAAGCCCGATGGATTCTCTGATGTGAGTCAGAGTAGGCAAACCGTAAGGAATGCACAACCATCCAGCGGGTAAAGGATGCCAGAGAAAGCGAAAGCTCTTGTGTAATGCGAGAAATAGGGGTTCAATCTTTGCCCCACATCGAAAGATGGCAGACTTCTGGCGGGTCTTTAAACGGTAAGCCAAAGTAAAGGAACCGTATCCCTTGTGAAAGATAGAGCCATCTCGGCATCGGAGCAAAGGAAACTGCTAACACACTGGACCAGTATCCACTGGGGCCAAGTGAAGAAGCGTGTTAGGAACCTGCGACAACGGATTTATCGTGCCACTCAAAACGGTCAGTGGAATCGGGTTCGTAGCCTGATGAAACTGATGCTAAGAAGCTACTCTAACCTGCTGCTATCGGTACGGCGCACGACTCAAGACAATCAGGGAAAACGGACAGCGGGCCTAGATGGCCAAACTGCCTTGACCGCTGAGAAGAGAGTCCAACTGGTGAATCGACTGCAAGACCATTCCCTTTGGCAAGTGCGCCCGACTAAACGGGTATACATTCCAAAAGCGAATGGAAAATCCAGGCCACTGGGAATTCCTGCTCTCGAAAATCGAGTTGCTCAGACGATAGTGAAGAATGCGCTTGAACCTCACTGGGAGGCCCGCTTCGAGGGACATAGTTATGGCTTCCGCCCAGGTCGTAGTTGTCACGATGCCATTGAGCAGTGCTTTCGACGACTCAGGCGCGGCGGTGATAGCTGGATACTCGATGCGGATCTAAAAGGTGCATTCGACAAAGTAGATCACCGCTTTCTGCTCAACACCATCGGCCCCTTGCCGGGGCGAGAGCTGATAAAGCAGTGGCTCAAAGCAGGCTACGTAGAAGCTGAGATGTTTCATGCCACCCCCGAGGGCGTTCCTCAGGGTGGCCCAATTTCGCCTTTACTGCTGAACATTGCCTTGAATGGGATGGAAGACTTGTTGTTGTCGTTTACAACCACTCGAATCTATCAGCCCTCCCCGAAGGCGAAGAATCGATCACCGGAGAAACGCGCGTTGCCAACCTATGGCTACTGTCGTTATGCGGATGACGTTGTGCGCCACGAGGCGCGAATTATGCACGGTGCGCGAGCACCTGCTGCCCGCCGTAGGGCGGCAAGCCTATCCCCCTAACCTATGAGCAGAGCAACTGATAGGCGAGGGCACGCCGGGGGAAACAACGGGCTCGACCGGAGTAGTCGCAAACTCCTGATAGGGCTCTAGGCTGAGAGTGAACAAGGTTAGCCAGATAAGGCGAAACTGTGACCTCTATACCGCGAAGATGGTGAAAAGCGACTGACACACCATCAGAATCCTGTATCTGGGAAAGAAGTCGCCCAGAGAACGCCAATAGGTCGGCAATGTTCAAACCCTACGGCAATAGGAGAGAACACAGGGTTCGAGGATGCAGCAGCATCAAAGGGGTCTTACAGTAACCTACCTTCATCTGCCGGAGGCATAGTTCGTGAACGTGGGAACCAATACGCTTTTGCCTACTCCAGTTTGGAAGGCTGACCTCGCTTCGGGTGACCAAAGCGTATTGGGACAGAGACTCTGTAGTAGTCGCGGGCGTAACGACCCGCCGAGGAGACGGTAAGGCCGTTCACAGGGCAAAGGGAGTCAGTCCGACAACAATTCCAAAGGAGTAAAGGTTAGTCGTGGATACGACACAATTCCTGAAAATCCTGAAAGAACTTGTGCGACGTCTATGATGTTGTTAAGTCGGATGGAGAGCTACGGTGAATTGAAAGGTTCACGCCGGGTTCGGGTCAGTAGATGAGGGTTAGCACCGTAGCGAAATCTATGGCAAGCGCCTCATCTAACTGATATGTGGTAACGGCGAAGTCAAAAGCAGACATCGAAGCAATTGTCCCTATTTTGCAGGCGTGGCTTAAACCACGTGGGCTAGCGCTGAATATGGAGAAGACTCAGATAGTGAATATCCAACAGGGTTTTCCGTTTCTGGGCTTTTCACTTCGGCACTACAACGGGAAGTGTCTCTGCCGTCCGCAAAAGGAAAAGGTCTTGGCCTTCCTCGCGCGGCTACGGAGCTGGCTGAAGCAGAATGCTTCGGCTTCTCCGGCGGCAGTGATTTACTACCTGAACCCGATACTGCGAGGCTGGGGCAACTACTACAAACATAGCGTCAGCAAAGCCGTGTTCAGCTACGTTGACCATCAGCTCTGGGGTGCGCTCTGGAAGTGGTGCTGTCGGCGTCATCCGAACAAGTCGAAGCTATGGATTAGACGGAAGTACTACTGGACCTTTCAAGGACGGGCGTGGACATTCTCTACGCTCTTTCCTGGACGAACAGGTGGACGGAAACTGCTAACGCTAGTGCGTCTAAACAGGATTCCGATTCAACGCCATGTCAAGGTCAAAGGGACGGCCTCACCAGATAATCCAGCACTTCAGGACTACTGGCTGTATCGTCGTACCCGATATGGGAAAACCTATTGGGATAAGGGCTCAAAGTACCGTAAGGTTGCTCAGAGTCAGAACTGGCGATGTCCAGTCTGTCGGGATGTTTTGTTTAATGGAGAAGCTTTGCACACTCATCATCGGTTGCCGTTGAGTGACGGTGGCACAGACAATGAGGAGAACCTCGTTCATCTTCATCACACCTGCCATCGATACTTACACAACAATGAGGGTGTCGTTTTGAGGGGCCAAAGGCTTGAGCGGATTGATGGGATAACTGTCACGAGCCGTTCTTAGGGGAGAGGGACACGGCGACGTGCGCCCTCTTACCCGACCAACCTGATCCGCGAGCGGACGATGGCCGGACTGAAGGCGGCGCGTGCGCGTGGCCGGATGGGTGGTCGTCCGAAGGCGCTGGACGAGAGTCAGGTGAAAGTAGCGATCACACTCGCTGAAGCAGGCGAGCTGACAATTAATGAGATCTGCGAGCAAGTCGGCTGTAGCCGTTCTACCTATTATCGTTAGGTAGCGCCAAAGCTCACAGATTTGCCGTCTTAAGGTCTTCGACTGAATAACTCGTCCAAGCCGTTCACTAGCATGATGATGCACTTGTCTTTTACACGGAGAACGAATCCAAGGGCAACAAAAATACAATCCAAGACTCGCCACGCTAGTCCAGAATTGACGAAGCCAGCTATAAGCCCGTACACACCAAAAATGAGAGTAGACGGAAGAAACACATCTCCTTGTTTCTCGAAGTCTATTCCTACACCTGTTACATAGAGTCCAATCACCACCATCAAAAAGCCGCCAGCGGCTGCAAATGCCGTATTGAAGGCTATGAAGGTATTAGCCTTCATAGCCTGGACTATTCGCTCTCGCCTTGCATATAAGACAACCTTGATGTCTCTACTTCTATAACTATCTGTGTGTCTATTCCTATATAGTGCACGGTTTTGTAGACCAGCAGGGTGGGTGACTGCCCTGCTGAGTTCAACGCAGATGCCCCCGCTGGTCCTGATTGAACGAGCCTATTGCTTGGGTGAACAGTCAGTATTCCCACGGGATGTGCAATGCGTGCATGAAATAATCTTCATGTGGGCGTCAGGTATTGTTCATCGTTCCGCACCATGATTGGAATGAATCAAGCCATTCAGTGGCCATTTACTAATTTTGTAAGGAGCTTTAACAATGAAACGCTATCTTCTCTCTGCCTTAACAGTCATGTTCGCCATTGCCGCTACTGCTCCTACTGTTCAAGCAGCTAGAGAATCTGCTAATTCTCTACAGGTCCGCCGTCTGGAGTATCTAAACACTCAGGGCAAAGCCATTGAAGATATTCAAGCCGAGCGAATGGAGCGTTTGGATAGTCGTAATAAAGCCGTCAACGGTAGATAGACATCTGGTTACGGGAGCTCTGCAAAGCTCCCTTTTGTCTGTTCAGAAGTAAATGACCCAATTGAACCGAATCTGAATTTTTTTTCATCATAGATTCAGAGTACACACTAGTTAGTCTGAAAATCTGAGAAGCATAGAGTTATTGGAGTAGTCAAGCAGATGCAACCTACACCAAAAAGAAAGAGAGTTGTTGTCATTGGGGCAGGCTTCGGTGGTATGCAAGCGGCTCAATCGCTATCAAAAAGCGGCGCTGATATACTTTTGATAGATCGTAATAACTACAACACGTTCGTGCCGTTGTTGTATCAAGTCGCCGCTGCTCAAATTGAACCTGAGCTGATTGCTTACCCCGTTCGTACTATTCTGCGACGAGCGGAGAGAACTCAATTCCTCCAAGCTGAGGCCAAATGTATTGATTTTGCCCATCAGGTGGTCGAAACGGATAGTGGCAGTTTTCCCTATGACTACTTAGTCATCGCGACGGGCAGTCGAACGCAGTATCTAGGCGTTCGAGGCGCTGTTGAGAATGCGTTCGCTCTCAGAACGTTGGATCAGGCGGTTGCCCTCCGTAACCACATTCTTCGCCGATTAGAACAAGCCTCTCAAGAGCCAGACCTGTTGCTGCGAAAACAGCTCTTAACGTTTGTCGTCGTTGGTGGCGGACCGACCGGTGTTGAGATGGCAGGTACGCTCGTCGGATTGAAAAAGGCGGTAATAAAAGACTATCCGACGCTTTCTCTCAACGAACTACGAATTGTTCTGGTGCAATCTGGTGACAACCTGCTCGGAAACCTGCCGGATCGCTTGGGCCGCTATACGGTGCGTACGCTTAGCCGATTGGATGTAACGGTGTTGTTTGAGAAAAGAGTGAGTCGTGTCACCTCTCAGTCTATAGAGTTTCAAGATGGATCCAGCTTGCCCACGACAACTGTCGTATGGGCTGCTGGGCTTGAAGCTGAAATGCCTCCAGTTACCGCGAAGCCAGCAGTTGCTCGCAAGCAAAAGATCAGAGTGCGACCGACACTTCAGTTAATTAGCTATGACAACGTTTACGTGATTGGCGATCTGGCTCATGTGCAACAGCAGGAGAAGTCGCTCGCAGGAGTGGCTCCAGAAGCGTTACAGCAAGGAGTGATGGTCGCCCGAAACATCAGCAGACAAATGAAGGGAAAAGCTCCAAAGCCTTTCAGCTACTTCAACAAGGGTCGTTTGGCCATCATTGGTGGCTACTCGGGTGTCGGTAAAATTGGTCCCTTTCTGCTAACAGGCTTTTTACCTTGGCTGATGTGGCTCAGCGTTCATCTCGTTTATCTGCCAGGTTTTCGCAGTCGCTTGTTAGTGCTACTGAGCTGGCTGCATGGCTATGGGATGGGTGACCGCGCAATTCGCCTAATTCTTCCTAGCTCACCGTTTGTCTTTCAAGACCGCACGCTATCTACAAATAAGCTGCTGACCTTAGCTAAGTCTACCATTCTCAGCTAACGACAACTCGCTGATCAAATACTGTTGTAAATTCGCAACCTACATAGGAGAGAAGTATTGTGTTTATTCAAAAGTACACGCCGCTCATAGCCAGAATCTTCAGTGCCGTCATCTTTATTCAAACTGGCATTGCTAATGCGATCGAGTTCGCAGATACTCAGCAGCAAATTGCTGACGTTGGCATTCCGCTATCTGCTTTGGTAGTGCTCTGCGTAGTGATATTTGAAATAGCCGGTGGGGTCTCTTTGATTTTGGGATATAAAGTGCAAATCGGTGTAATTTTGCTATTGCTATTCTTGGTTCCTGCCACCCTAGTGTTTCATAACCCGGTTGCCGATCCTGCGGAGACGATTTCGTTTTTGAAGAATCTAGCTATCATAGGCGGGTTGCTGATGATTGCGGCCCACGGCCCTGGGCCAGTTAGCCTAGAGCGCTCGGCTGCCAGGTCTAAATCCCTTCAACATTCGGAGGAGTCGATGCGATGAAAAGATTAGCAGCCGGGTTCATGCTCTTTCGGAACATTCGTGTTCGGCTATTGACTTGGTACTGTCTACTCGCCACCTGCACAACGATATCCGCTATTTGGGTCACTCGCCAAATTTACTGCAATCGCCTAGACGAAAAAGCTGAGGCTTCTTTGATGAGGGAAGTTGAACGTTTACGGCGTTCGGCAACGCCACTAGGCACGGGAGAACGGTTAGATGCTGAGGTAACCGACCTTTTTGACCAAGCTCTGGCTGATTACGTTCCCATTGAGAATGAGTTCGTGTTTACGTTCGTCAACGGTCAGCTTTACAGGGCTAGCCAACCTCATCTTGATTGGCTACAGCGCCAACCTCATCTACTCAATCGGTGGTCTAGTCTTACTGTGCCGCAGCGCCAGCAAGTAATCAGCCCTGACCAGCGACTTTTCTATGTTGCAGAACTGATAGTTGGTGAGAATGGAGATCGCGGCGTGTTTGTTGCAGTGCGCGATTCTACAGTGGCTTATCAGTCGGGCACTGAAGCAATGAGGTTGGTGCTAATGGTTTCAGTCGCCGTGTTAGGTGGATTCTTTGTTGTTGCTTGGACAACTGCTGGACGCATTTTCAGGCCCCTACAGCTGATGACTCAAACGGCTCGTCGAATTACCGAGTCTGATATGACGCAGCGGATTCCTGTTCAGGGTAATGACGAGATCACAGCTGTCGCCACTACTTTCAACGCCATGTTGGACCGGCTCCAGCTTGCTTTTAATGTTCAGCAAGAGTTCCTCAAAGATATTAGCCATGAGCTAAGGACACCCATCACTGTGATTCAGGGCCAGCTTGAAATGCTGCCTTATCGTCCTGAAAAGCAGCCGGAAACCATCGCTCTCGTTACCAGCGAACTGGCGCAAATGGACCGTTTAGTCAATGACCTAATGCTGTTGACCAAAGCCGAGCGACCTGACTTTCTGATTCTCAAACCTGAGGATCTCGACTGGCTCACCGAAGAGCTTTATCTCAAGGCCCGCACCCTCTCTGATGAACGCAACTGGCAGTTAGAGACGAAGGGGCTCTACCCAGCTACTATCGACAAACAGAGATTTTCTCAAGCAGTGATGAATTTGGTGCAAAATGCAGTTCGCCATACCCAACCTGGAGATACAATTGCGCTGGGTTCTCTGGCTACAGACGGATATCTACGGTTTTGGGTAAGCGATACCGGCGAAGGCGTTGCGACAGCAGACCAAAGCCGGATATTTAAGCGATTCGCCCGCGCTACGAACAACAATCGTCAGTTTGAAGGCGCAGGACTAGGGCTTTCTATTGTCAGTGCTATTGTTCAAGCCCACGGTGGCCGAATTGAACTGACCAGTAAACTTGGCCAAGGCTCTACTTTTACGCTAATTGTGCCCTTAGAGCCGCTCGCAAAAGTATCAGAGATAGATAGGCATGAATCGCATCCTAATCGCCGAGGACAATCCTCACATCGCAGACTTCCTGAGTACCGGGCTAAAGGCCCACGGGTACAGCATTCTAGTCGCCCGCGACGGTCAGCAGGCTAGCCTGCTTGCTCATAGCGACAACTTTGATTTGATGCTACTAGACCTAGGATTGCCCGGTAAGGATGGCCTAGCTGAGATCTTGCACCATTTTCATTAAGGGTTGCATAACGGAGCAAAAACTGGAAA
>CALDSK010000008.1 GCA_937911865.1 uncultured Synechococcus sp. | reverse complement strand
GCAAAAAGCGGCACAGCAGCTCAACCCCTGGGAGCAGTTTAGACCCAACGCTGGTTGGATATTTGGATTTGCCTCGTTGGGCGTTGTTGCTTACACAACGCTGTTGAAAAAATGGATAGAGGCACGGCTTAAGTACATAGGCAACTGGATTTATCGTCAGGGGTCTGGCACTCGTCTGTTTCGCAGTGTTGCGCTGCGTAAATATCGGGCTGCTTTGGTAGCAAACAACGAAAAGCTGCCGATGCCGTTTCTCAAAAATCGAGAACCTCTGAAAATGAATGATGTTTACGTGCCTCTTAAGGTTGCGGAAGCAGAGCATGAGAGGTCACAGCAGTTCTACATCGCAGGTTCTGCTGTCACTGACCAGCAGCAAATTGATGCCTACCGAGCAGTTACCGATTATCGACGCCTTATGGTGATTGGAGAGCCAGGCTCGGGCAAATCAATATTGCTGAAATATCTGGCCTGGTTTTATGGCTTAGGCAAGCTAACAGCACTAGAAGACCGCCCGGTCGTTGTTCTGCTAGAGTTGTATCGCCTGAGCGATCCGACGCTGAACGAAGAAAAGCTTACTCAGGCGATAGTCGATGCGTTTGAGCGCAGTGACTTTCCTAATGCGCAGGGGTTCGTTCGCAGTGGATTGAAGAAAGGCATCTTTTTGCTACTACTAGACGGGCTTGACGAAGTCAGTAGCGAAGTGCGACCACACGTAGTAGGCATTATTCGAGATTTACTGAAAGGCAAGTGGAAGAAGTGCCGAGTTGTGATAACTTGTCGCACCGCTGTGTATGAAGGAGAGTTTTCAGATATTGCAGAGCGCAAGCTGGAGGTTGTTGAATTTACCGATCAACAGATGCGACAGTTTCTGAAAGCTTGGGCACCTGAAATGCAACAAGCGAGAAAGTCCACAAACCAAATAATGGCAGCATTACGCGAGCGTCCGTTAATTTTAAAGCTGGCCCGTAATCCACTACTGCTTACGCTGATTGCCTATCTCTACACAGAACCGGCCTTTGTACTACCCCGATCGCGGGCTGAATTTTATGAAAAATCTACCGGAATTTTGTTAGATCAAAGAGAATTCAAAGGCGACGACGAGTTTAAATATAATCGCTATGAAGCTAACGAAAAGCGACGCGTCTTACAACGTCTGGCGCTCTACGCCCAAGAGCAACACTCAGAGCTAAACCCTAACCAAAAAGATCGTCGAAGCATGAAAGCAGAGGTGATTCGTGCACAGGTAAAGGAGGTACTGCCAAGCCTAGACATCGCAGAAGACGAAGCCAGGGATATCTTGGAAGAAATCGTAGAGCGGAGCGGGCTATTTGCGAAAATTGACGGAGGAGAGCGCTACATTTTTCCGCACCTAACCATTCAAGAATATTTTACGGCTACAGCACTAAAAGACAAAGAAGCTCAACTGCTCGATAAATTTACGACCGACCCTACGGCTTGGCGCGAAGTTGTAAAAATTTGGTGCAGTTTATCTAATGAAAGCACATCCTTTGTTCGCGCGGTTTATCAGCGGGATGCCATCACCGGATTTGAATGTTTGGCCGAAGCAAGTCAGGTAGATAAAGCTTTAGCAGAGCAGATTGTTGAGCGATTCAAGCCAGAACTAGAGTGCGCTCCAACTGACGATACCTTAGCCCGTGCCTTCGGCACCGTCGCCGCGAACAACCGCTCTCGCGGAAGAGCAGTGTTTGATTTTTTAGAACAAGCACTACTGAATCCCCAGACCTCAGACGCTCGCCAACAAACCATTGCAGCGGCTCTATCTAGAACCAACTTACCGAAAGCAGCAACAGTTTTAACACGTTGGTACGGCAACAGCAAACCCATTGTACACATGGGGGATTTAGCAGTACCCAGCTTGGCCAAACTGGCGCAACAAGGCAAATTACAAGCCATTGACGACCTTTATACCGTCGGCACACCTGACGCGGCCCTAGCGTTGTTACCACTGCTTTGGAATGAGCCTAAAGCAATTTTGAGTCGTTCAGCCGCAGCCTGGTATCTAGCAAAGCTTTTGACCCAACCCGACATTGAAGACGCGCTACGCACACATCACCTCACAGCTGAACAACAACAGTCAGAAATTCTCGACTGGATCTGGCAACCATTCGAGACACCATCCGGTTCGTCCTTATCAGTCATTGCTGGCAGAATTGCCTATCTGTTGCAAAGCAGCCCTTTACAGCAACATACTAAACAACTAGCTGCTCACTTAGATCCCAGACTTGTTGTTCCACTCTGCGCCATTCAGATCCAACCAGTCTCATTAACTAAGCGTTTACCATTAGAAACAGAAATCCTATTAGAGCAAGCCGATAGCTCACCTCAGACAGAAGCTCACTGCCTAGCCATTGTCCAGGAAGTTTTGACACCGCATCAAACGGATAAGATGCAGTGGGTTCAGCTACTATCAACCCTTACACCTCAAGTTCAGCTTGATTTACTAAATCGGTTAGAGCAGCAGCAAGACAAGCCTGTTCACAGTCACTGGCAAAGCTTGTATCAGGTCGTAGCTTACGAGCTGAGAAGCAGCTGGCACTATCGATTTGTCTTAACCATCGCGATTGTGATGTCAGCATCCACAATTGGACAACTAGGTATCATGCTTGCGGCTGCGCCTGACGATGTTTTGCTTAGTTTTATTACTGGGCTGGTAATCTTACTACTGGTTGTGTTTTGGTTTGCGCTGTGGCGGGGTATCGACGCTTCGTTAGAACACAGCTTATTCTGGGAGCTTGGCCCATGGGGTTTGCCTAATTTTGCCCACCAGATTACCCAACTCCTAGATAAAGGTATTGTTTGGC
>CALDSK010000007.1 GCA_937911865.1 uncultured Synechococcus sp. | reverse complement strand
GCGTGTGTCTCAACCGATGTAATCAATATAGCCTTTGTAACGAAATATTGCAAGGGTTTAAGACTCTTTTTGACAAATCTACCTCTAAATGAGTAAAGGCTTAATGTTTGCTTTAGATTAGCGCATGGCACCCATTGTGCTCTTCCAAGACATCTCTTTGCGCAGGACTTGTAGTGCCCTCTGCTCCGCCCCAGAAAATAGCTCTGTTGCAATCAGCTCACCAAGGACCTGCTGTGTCAGCTGTGGCGCAAATGCTCCGCCTGAACGTAATAGATGACCGTAGTAGGTGAACTGAGGCTTGCCGTCAGCAGAGCAATGAAAGCTATGGACTTCTGTGATGTCCATTTGAGAAACCGGTGTGTTCGCTGGAATAACGACTCTTGGAATACCTTGTAGGCCATACGTGCGGTTTTTCTCGGACTGTAAGCTTCCGACAAGGGCAACATTTAGCAAAATGCAGGTGTCTTGAACCAGATCAGGTGTGAATACAGGATCTGGGGAACTGGTGAGGCGCGGCCCGCTGTTGAGAAACGAAGCGTTAAAGAGCTGAGAGTCGTAGACGATGCCGACAGCCCAATGGCGAGAGCTTTCGAACTTTACAAACTGTCCAAAGCCGTAGTCTTCTGTTTTTGGCGGATTGTTGACGTCGTTTTGCGTGTCCAGCTGCACTACGTAATCGCAGTGAGAGTTAGATTTTACGACTCTTCCTAGCTGGCAGCTGTCGGGTTTGGGTTGAGAGAGAGCTTGGGACGCAGAAGAAACCATGGGCGATCGCACACGTACAGCTAGGGTTCAGTCAAAGGTTGGGTTTAGAATACCGCAGATAACCGTACAGATGTATTAACTCGTTCAAACGTAAAAATGAGAGTGTGCATCTAGCTCACTCTCATTTTTAAAGCCTTGCAACGATAAAAGGTGTCGCTCTAGGTGTCGCCCTTATGGATCTTAGGAGGACATCGCTTGAATAATGTAGTCGAAGTAAGGTTCTGCTTCGTTAGCATCTTCTTCAGCCATTAGTGCTAGAGAAGCTGTTTTAAGACAGCGGATAGCTTCTACCATGCCAGGGACGGGCACATCAAGCGCGTTGTACATTTCGCGAACACCAATCAGACCAATGCTTTCAATCGGTTCCTTATCACCGGCCAGAATGCTGTAGGTAATTAGGCGCAGGTACCAGCCATAGTCGCGTAGGCAGAGCGCTCGTTGCTTTTGTCCATAGGCGTTTCCGCCCTTAGCGATAAAGTCAGGGCGTAGCTTCCATAGCGCGCTGCTAGCTTGCTCTACAACTTTTTTCTCGTTGTCTGCAAGCGTTTGAGCAATCCGCATGCGCTGATTGCCAGTTTTCAAAAAGTTTTCAATACCTTTAAGTTCGCCGCTAGTGGGGTAGCGCAACTCGTCATCTGCATTAAGGATTACTTGGCTAACAACAGACATAGTTTTAGATTGCGGTAACTCTATTTATATTGCCAGTTTAACGACTCTATGGGGGACAAGGAAAGCAATTGACCCAATTAATTAAGTATTTTATTGGCGAGAGATAAACCGAAACGCTGCTAAGCCACGACTGAGAAAGACCTTAAGAAATATTACGTGCCTGGTAAGCAACCTTAACGATCGCTGCTTTAACCTCGCTTAATTGCTCAATCTTGATTGCTTAATTTGATTGCCTAATTTGGAGCGCTTGATAAGTCACAAAAATAATAACCGGCAGAATGAGAGAAATAGTCCATACTAAGAAGCTCACTACTCATGCCTCGTTTAGAGTCGTCGTCTAGCCGCCATGCTTCCTGCAATGTCTTCCCCCCAGAACTCATCTGACGCTGAAGAAAGTATCTGGCCAACCCCTCCAGATGCTTCCTTTGAATCCGAAAGTTTCTCTGAAAGCGCCTCAGAAAAACGTTCAAAAAATTCTTCACACGGCACTCAGTCTGAACAGGCCTTCGATTCGCCCGCGCCTCGGACCGATCGCTCTCAGGTCACCATGTCAGCGCCCAGTCAGACAGAGACGCCTTGGGCTGAAACGCAACAGGCGCCTAAGTGGCAACAAGACGAGATTATTAGAGTTGATATTACTAGCCTAAGCAATGGCGGTGACGGCGTAGGTCGATGGGATGACAGGGTTGTCTTTGTGCCGAATACGGTGCCTGGCGACGAAATGCGGGTCAAGCTAACCAAGGTGAAAGCCACCCATGGCTTTGGTAAGCCAGCCGGTATTGTGAAGCCTTCGCCTGAGCGTGTGCGGCCCGCTTGCATTGTGGCGGATAAGTGCGGCGGCTGTCAGTGGCAGCAGGTAAGCTATGAGGCTCAGCTGGTGGCCAAGCACCATTTAGTTGTTGATACGTTGGCGCGTGTTGGTAAGTTAGAAAATATCCGTGTTGACCCGGTATTAGCGGCTGATGAGCAGCTGGGCTATCGCAATAAGGCGACCTATCCGGTGAGGCGATCGCAAACCAAAGCTGTTCAGGCAGGCTACTACCGCCAGGGCTCTCATCGCCTGGTAAACCTCAATAAGTGCCCTGTTCAAGACAGTCGGCTCGACCCTCTGCTGGCCGAGGTTAAAAAAGACATTCAAGAGAGAGGCTGGAAAATCTACAATGAGAGAACGCACAAGGGGCACATAAAGCATCTCTCACTTCGCATAGGCCAGCGGACAGGACAGATTCTGCTCACGCTAGTCAGTCGTTCGATCAAGCTCAAAGGCATTCACGAGCAGGCGCAACAGTGGATGGAAAGATATCCTGACGTAGTCGGCGTTCTGATTAACCTCAACTGGAAGAAAACAAACGCCATTTTCGGCCCGGAGACCTTCTCTATTTCAGGCGAAGCTCATTTAGAAGAGCTTTTTGCTGGGCTGACTTACCACATTCAACCCGCTACATTTTTTCAGGTAAATACTACGCAGGCCGAACGTCTGCTCGAAGAAATACAGAGCGAGCTAGCTCTAACTGGAGAAGAAACGCTGGTCGATGCCTACTGCGGCGTGGGCACGTTCACGTTGCCATTAGCCCGCCGGGTTAAGCAATGCATCGGTTTAGAGGCTTTCACAGAGTCAGTTGTGCAGGCTCAGGCAAACGCTGCATTGAACGATATCAGCAATGTTGATTTTAAGATTGGCGACGTCGCTACACTGCTTCCCGCCATAGAAAGCACGCCTGATATTCTCATGCTTGACCCGCCTAGAAAGGGGTGTGAGCCTGAAGTACTCGCGGCGCTATTGGCTATAAAACCGGAGCGGGTCGTCTATGTGAGCTGCAACCCAGCGACGTTAGCTCGTGACCTACGCATCCTTTGTGAAGAAGGTGGCTACAAAGTCTCTAGGGTGCAACCTGCCGATTTTTTTCCACAGACATCTCACGTCGAATGTGCCGTATTTCTGGTAGCTTAACTGCCAGCAGACACAAGCATCCTGCGACGCATAGTTAGTGGCGTGTGTCTAAGAGTCATATAACGAAGAAGGTATCCATGAAATTCAGCCAGATTGTCGAAGCATTGGCGGATCAGGTAACGGCATCAAGCCTGGATGCTGGATTAGATCCTCAAATCGAAAAGATAGCGGCTATTCAAGATGCGCCTAGCGGTTCCCTTAGCTATGTAGAAGGTGGGAAGTTTGCCGCTGCTATAGAAACCACTCATGCGAGCGCTCTAATCTTGCCAGACGATAGTGACTTGCAGGCTAAAGCCGTCGCTAGAGAGCTGGCCTGGGTCAGTGTAAAAAATCCTAGAATTGTCTTTGCTCGGGCGATCGCACTTTTTTATCAGCCCTACCGTCGCGCCCCGGGTGTTCACCCCACTGCTGTCATTGACGATGCTGCTAGCTTGGGCGAATCGGTAGCGATCGGTCCTCGCGTGGTTATTCATGAGGGGGCCATAATCGGAGATCGGGTATGCATTCATGCCGGCGCAGTTGTGTATCCTGGGGCCCGTATTGGTCCTAATACGGTGCTTCATGCCAACTGCGTGATTCATGAGCGATCGCAAATCGGCGAAAACTGCGTGATTCATAGCGGCGCAGTGATTGGCTCTGAGGGCTTTGGCTTTGTCCCTACAGCGACTGGCTGGGAAAAAATGCATCAAGCCGGGATCACCATCCTGGAAAACGGCGTAGAAATTGGCTGCAACACCACGGTTGACCGGCCTGCCGTCGGCGAAACTCGCGTGCGGCAAAATACCAAAATTGACAACCTGGTCCATATCGCTCACGGCTGTCAAATTGGAGAAGCCGTGGCAATGGCTGCTCAGGTTGGCATGGCCGGCGGCGTCACCATTGGTAACCGGGTGATTTTGGCTGGGCAAGTTGGCATTGCGAATCAGGCAAAGCTCGGTGATGGCGTCGTCGCTTCAGCCCAGTCTGGCATTCATAGCAATGTCCGCGCTGGCGAGGTTGTTTCTGGGACCCCTGCTTTTTCGCACAAGGTCTATCTCAAATCGGCGGCTGTATTAAAGAAACTGCCTGAGATGGCAAAATCACTCAAAGCGATTCAAAAGCAGCTGGCGAAAGAGTAATCGTGCACTGGTAATAAGGGCCGCCGATTGGATGCATGATTACTAGATTCGAAGGAAGAAATCAAGCGTGAATATAGGGATGATTCATAGGTTCATTCAACGAATCGTTAATACAGTAAGAACTTCTGTAGCGCTCTGTTAACTTACGATCCCCGTCGCAGTATCCCTATGTGTTCGTGCTAACTTAATAAGTAAGCAAGACAACTGAATAACTCGCATTCGGGCCTCTCCAGATTCCTTCTGAATATAGAGCCCAGGCGGCATCCAAAAAGCTTAAAAGCTTTGCTGTTACCTGATATGTAACTTGGGCCTGACGTCTTATTTTTGTAGACTGAGCCAAATCCAATTGGATATCACAAAACAGGTGCCAGCAAGCGTTGTAAACTTCTCCCGTGAAAGATTAAACATCGTTCATTAACCCGGAGGCTGTATTAACGACTGTTTGTACGAGTTGAACCCCATTTAGAGCTGACCACCTCTGGTCGGCTCTTGCGTTTTTAAAGCAAATCGTTAGTCTCCAAGCTAGCTTGTTAAAGCTGTGAGCCAAAGAAGTGGAATCACCCCAGCGTACTGGTTGGCCTTGGTCATCGGAAATACTCGTCTGCACTGGGGATATTTCTGCCGGGAAAAGTTTTTAGGCAGCTGGCACACACCTCATTTGACTGAGGCGATCGCTACTCAGCTACAGCAATCGAACTTTCGCCTAGAAGGCTGGCAGGCCGTGACAGCGTGGGCCGAGGGCTATACGCCCTTTGAATTAGACCTGTTGCCTACCGAAGATATTGCGTCCTCGTCGATTTGGGTGGCTTCTGTAGTGCTAGATCAGAGTGACCTATGGCGTGGCCCGGCTCGATTAGCTCAGTTTGTAGAGCGATCGCAAATTCCCCTATCAGGTCTCTATCCTACGCTCGGTATAGACCGTGCCATTAACCTACTAGGCGCAGGCGATCTAGAGGGTTGGCCCGTACTTGTCATTGACGCTGGTACCGCAATCACCTTTACCGCTGGCGTTGATAGCGCCATCTACGGCGGTGCTATTTTGCCAGGGCTAAAATCACAGCAAGAAGCGCTAGCGCAGAAAACCGCCGTCCTAGCACGCTTTATGCCAGCAATGAATGCTCTATCATTAGACTCTTTATCACTAGACTCTTTATCACTAGACTCTTTAGATGCAGAGGCAGATGCAGAGGCTGCTTTGCCGGAGCGATGGGCAGGGAATACAGAAGGTGCGTTCGCCAGCGGTCTGACATATGGAATCACAGCCACTGTCATAGACTACTTACAGAGCTGGTGGCAGCAGTTTCCTACCGGTAAGGCGGTAATTACAGGCGGTGACGGACCTGCTATTCATCACTATCTACAGCAAAGAACCCCAGAGATAGCCTCCAGGGTTCTGCTCAATTCTGACTTAATGTTTTACGGGATGCGTGCCTACAAAAAAGCCTTCACTAATCTTTAGCTACTAGAATCTTTCGCTACTAGCGGATGCGACTACCGAAGCGAGCTAATTTGGCTGTCATATGCGGCTGCGTTAGTCCCTAATGTCGCATCAGGAATCGCATTTTCTGTATCTAATTCTTGTAGCGAATTGACGCGGTTACGCGCATCGGGGTGTGTGCTCAAAAACTCCGGGGGCGATCCCTCACGAACCAGCTTTTGCATAAAGCTGACCATGCCAGTTTGGTCGTAGCCAGCACGGCCCATGCTGTGAAAGCCGTGGCGATCGGCCTCATATTCATCGCTGCGGCTAGCAGGAAGCTGAAGTGCAATCTGTGTTCCGATATTAACCAAACGGTCTCGGTTTACACCCAATGCGCCAGTAATACCCTGTGTGATTGCTGCCTGGCGCATTTGCTGTACCGCATGACGCCCGGCGATGTGACCAATCTCGTGGCCGATGACCCCAGCGAGTTCCGCTTCGTTATCCGCAGCGGCCATTAACCCAGTTGTGACATATACGTAGCCACCCATGGTTGCAAATGCATTGACCGCGTCATCTTCAACAATCTGGAACGTGTAAGGGATATCGGGGCGATCACTTACATCTGCCAGCGTTTGACCGATGTCGTCTACATAAGCATTGAGACTACTATTTTCGTGAATCCTAATCTGGCCGCTTTCTATGAGCTGCCGATTGATACCGCCACCTAAATCTACTTCCTGAGAATCCGACATATTAGAGAGCTGATACACTCTCACACCATTAATTAAGAGATCTAACCATCCAGCCTGAGACGGCTGTGCGGTAGCCACGTTAATGCCGACTACCAAAGCTAAAGCAGCTATGGCGTAAGCTACCCGACGGTAGACCCTACCCTTAAAATTCAGCAAATTAGTCATAGGTCAGTAGCAGTTGTGTGGAGTAACAGATCGCAAGGAATTTGTCGGCGGATTGCCCCTGCATAAGTTGCTTTTAAATTGCTCTTATACGAAGTTGCAATCGCCTGCATAGACGCTAGCGATTGAGCTAAGCGCTCAGTGTCTAAATTGTGACACTTTGAAAATCGAAGCTCCTCAGCATACGTCCGGATTAAAACAAAAGTTATATCCGATGTGCCTTTATACACATCTATCTGGATACTGATTCCCGAAATAGCTGCACCTACGACGCTGAGGGAAAAGTGTGGTTAAATACTGTGGTCTATTGAGAGGCTATGAGTCTCTTCAGGGCGACTCAGGTACTTAGTTAAGGTGACGCAATGGCAATTCTAGATTCTAAAGGTCGGCTCTTTGGCAAGCTGAGTTTACTGGACTTGGGCGCTGCGCTCACTATTTTGATGGTCGTGATTGGTATCTTTTTCTATCCTGGTGCGGGGGGCTCTGTTGCCCAGACGGGTGGTCAGCCGGTAGAAGTGGACGTAATGGCCAGAGGTCTCACGGTTTTGAATCCCGAAGATTTCTTGGCTCAGTTGGCTGAGCCCGGTCAAATCAAAATCGTTGTGCGCAACCAACCCTACAGCGACCCAGTTGACGTCAAAAAAGTAGAGTCCCTACCTCGTAGCGTTGCGGTCCCTCAGCCGGATGGGACCGTTAAGTCTTACCCAGATCCTCGCCCCGAACTCGGCTACACCGTCGACATGCTACTTACCCTGGGTGGCAATGCCCAAATTGTTAATGGTGTACCCGTTTTAGGGGTTCCCGTGAAAGTTGGCACGCCTATTGAAATAGACGGTGCCAGATACAACTTTAGAGTTTCGACAGTCGCTGTTCGTATTTTGGATGACGCCGCAGAATAAGCGACCCATCCGGCTCTTCTAACCGCTGTTGAGTCGCTCCTGTTGAGTCAGCGTATCTGCTAGCTTATCGGCAATACCTGCTATCCAGACCTCGTCTTGCTTGGTATAGCTACGCGGCGCGTTTGCTCCCAAAATTAAAACACCATTGTTACCCAGGGGCTGCACAATCAGCCCCTGGGTATTTTTCGGCAGGTAATCGAACTCGACTCGACCAGGATACAGCGCCAAATTTACTAGGTAGATAGGTTTTTGCTTATCAAGCACTCTTTGAACGATGGTGCCTGGTGTCAGTATTGCTTTCGGCCCTAGCACGCCGCGCCTTAACAACACTTTGCCGTCGTAATACACCAGCACGCTACGGGTGACGGTATTGGTTAGCAGCAGGTGAGAAGACCAGGCTAGCTCTGTTTTTACAGTCTGTGGCAGGGTTTCCTCTAGCTCGAAGCCTTCTTTGCCTTCTAAGACTACGGAGTCTGGTGTTTTAGGCTGAATCCGCTGCCATAGCAGTCCGGTGAGAATTAAAACAGCGCTTAAAATGACGCCCAACGCATCTGCTCTTGACTGTGAACCACTCAGCTGTGGGGTTGTGAGTCGGTTTACAAACAGCAGCGTACCGCCGATTGCCCCCACTACAATGGGTAGACGGCGCAGTACCTGGTCTTGATCGGGTCTTGCCATAGCAAAAAAAACAAAAACAGAAGGCGAGAAAAGGACGTTAGCAGAAAACTTCTGCTGTTTAGAATGTCTACACTTAAAGACAATTGATTCGGAGAATCTAACCACACAAAGGCCTTATCTATAGTGTATCTTTGGCAGGAATCGATTTTCTGGATGGGCTGGTTGAAGAACGGGGTTGTGCGATTGCAGCTGGTTGGATGGGTGGCGGTAGCCAGTAGTTTTGGCCTTTTGTTAACGGCATGTTCTCGGTTGAATAGTGCGCCACGAGTTGCGCCTTTAAATCTGAGTGCGGTGGATATTCGGCCTCAGTGGGAGTCAGCTTGGGTGAGTGAAGCGATCGCTAACGATCCTGCGGCAAAAAATATTGTTTCCAGCTACGTTTCAGGGCTTTCTTCCGCTGGCTATGAGGCGAGTAGGCAAGGCGTTTGGGTTTCGGTCGGTCAATACCCAGTGGCCGATAACCAAGGAACGGTGCCTATCCCAGCTGCTTCGCTGACCAAGATTGCTACGACGCTGGCTGCACTGGCGACCTGGGAGCCCAATCATCGGTTCGAAACGTTGGTCGGCTGGCAGGGCAATTTTGACGCGAGTAGTGGCGTGGTTGATGGCGATCTGATTGTTGAAGGGAGTAGCGATCCGCTGTTTGTCTGGGAAGAAGCGATCGCCTTAGGAAATAAGCTTCAGCAGATAGGCGTTCGCCGGGTCACAGGCAACTTGATTGTCACAAACGGGTTCAATATGAACTTTGAGACCGACCTTGGTAAGTCGGGCGCATTGCTCAAGCAAGCATTGAATGCCGATGAGTGGACTTACGAGGTAGAGGTGGCCTACCAAAATCTTCCGTCTGGTACTCTGGCACCCCGCATAAAAATTGACGGGGGGGTTAGGCGTGAAGCTGGCAGCCGAAAAAATCGCATAAGCGGCTGGCTACTTCGCCACGACTCTTTGCCGCTGGTGGCGATTCTAAAGGCTATGAACATCTACAGCAACAATCCGATGGCAGAACAAATAGCCAATTCCGTTGGTGGGCCAGCGGCTTTGGTGTCAAAAGTCGAGACGGCTTCGGGGGTAACGCCTGGAGAGTTGAGGCTAACCAACGGCTCTGGCCTGGGCGAAGCTAATCAGATATCACCTAGGGCGGCTGTGATTATGCTGCAAGAAGTTCAAGACATCTTGAGATCGCACAGCTACACCATTTCCGATATCTTTCCGGTGACCGGTGCTGACGGCGGCACTATCACTGATAGAGGGCTGCCCGCTAACTCCGTGGTAAAGACAGGCAGCCTTGCGGTCGTCAGTGCGTTAGCTGGCGTATTACCCACAGAACAAAAAGGACTGGTGTGGTTCTCTTTGATTAACTATGGGTCTGGGCTCGATAGATTGCGATCGCGTCAGGATCAAATCATCTCTGCGCTAGAGCGGCAGTGGGGCCCCTCATCAAATATTCCGCCTGAGCTGAAGACGACAGTCATTATTGGCCAGTCGCCCTATCAGTTTGGTGACCCCGCTCGAAACTTTTCTATGTTGAATTAGTTCTATATCGGGTTAGTGGATAAACCCAGCGGCAGAGATGGCTAAAACTCTTCTGGTACGATTTCTGTCACAACATCTCCTTCGCTGCCCCCTTCAATCGCCAGCGTGCCCGCCTCTATATTGCCGATGGCTCTAGGGCCCGCAATCGAAATATCTGGGTCATCTGCCTGTTGATAGCGCACATTTCCTTCCGCCTCAACCTGCTGAGTGGTCGTTTCCCAAACGACGCTATCAGCATTGAGCCGAGCATCGTTTTTAGCACTCACAGCACGCACATCGCCGGTTAAGTAAATAATTTGCTCTGCTAAATCTAAGCTAGCCTGGTTGGCTGCTGCTGTTATCTGTCGCTCTGGTTGCTTGATATCGACGGGCTGATCCATGGCCACCGTTTCAGCGTCTACGTCCCAAACGGCCTGCTCACCATTAACAGTCAGTGATTCAGTCAGTGAATCTAGCTGCACACCCTCGCTCAGCGTCACTATATTCTCAGCCAGTTCTACCTGCCCCTTCTTGCCGACTAAGCGATCGCTCACGACCTCATAGGCCTCGCTTTCAAACTGCTCAACCTTGAGCGGCTGATTAGCCTCAATAATTTCTCGCTCTGTAAACCAAAGCAGCTCGTCAGACTCAAAGAGCAGCCAAGGCGCTTCTTTGCTTTCGGCCAATACACCACCCGTAAGTTCGACTCGGTTTTCCTTATTGTTTACCTTAATCAGCCTAGACACCGTTTTAATTTGTGGATTAAATCCAGTCACCGGTGCATTCTCTAGGTCAGGAGGCGTGGACTCAGTTATTCGTGATTCGCTTGGATCGGCCTGCTCACCTGCCGGTTCTATAAAGGCAAACGGCTCAGAATCTTCAGTATTGCTCTCCCCTTCCGTATTGGGTCTGTCTTCGGCCGTTGTCGAATCCTCAGTTGCTGACTCCTCACTGACTGGCGTCTCATCGGGTATCGCGGGGAGCTCGAACTCGGTATCTTCAAATTCCCCCATGACCAGCAGGTCCTGCTTAGGCAGCCACTTCAGCTTTTCGCCTTCCAAGGTAAGCTCGTTCTCACGTCCGGTGGCTATCAGATTTCCTCTCAAAAACAGAGTATTGCCGTTTTGTAAGACCTCTCCTCGATCGGCCTCTACGGTATATACAGGCTCTCCATCCTGAAAAAATTCACCTTCCAACGAGACGACATCTGCTCGTTGTGTATCTGGCGTGTAGTTAACCGATTCAGCAGTAAGTTTCCACAGCAAGGTTCCATCTTCATCCGGCTGCTCTAAGGTGACGGAGCGCAGCGTAAGCTCTGCGGCAATCTCTTCTTGCGGCTCACTGTCTACTAAATCATTGTTAGAGAAGCATGTTCTTAGACCGAAGAGGAGAACGCCGATAGCGGCGATCGCAAATAGCCACTGATACCAACGTTTATTGCCAGACAACTTACTCACCAGCGACTCTCAATCCAATCCTCAACTGTGTAATACCTTATAATCGTGTCTCCTTAAAGCGCTGTAAAGATTAAAGCGGTGTCAAGAGCTTTGTTCTTCAATTGGGCAACCTGAACCGATGATGTGAACTGGGCAAATGTGTATAACAAGTTGCCTACGGACGAGCCGGTTCAGCCTCGTCCAGCACAGATAGGGTAGAAAGTGGGCGGTAAGTGTAGTTGTGGCTAGCGGTGCTATTACTGCTGCCACGAGACGTTTTGCGGATATCGTCTTTAATGCTGTCTAAGTCAATGTAGCGATCAGATACATTAATCAAGCTGTCGCTGGTCATTGCTCTTAGGCTGACGACTTCAACGCGTACGCCTTTATAGCTAGCAGCATCAACAGCATATGCCAAATCTCCGTCGCCACTGACTAACACAGCCGTGTCGTAGCAGCCAACAAGGGCCATCATATCCACGGCAATTTCTACATCGAGATTGGCCTTTTTCGATCCGTCAGGGAGCTGTACTAGGTCTTTCGCAATCACTCGGTAGCCATTACGACGCATCCAGAGCAAAAAGCCTTGCTGCTTTTCATTAGCTCGGTCCACGCCAGTGTAAAAGAAAGAGCGAAACAGCCGCGATCCGGACGTTAGTCTGGCAAGTAGCTTGGTGTAGTCAATTTCGATGCCTAGCTGCAAGGCCGCATAAAAAAGATTAGATCCGTCAATAAAAATTGCAACACGGCCTCTATTCTCCAGTACTTGCTCTGGCGTGAAAACTGAATCGTGGCCTAAAATCTGATGACTATTTAACATACTTTTCCCAAGTGAAATCTTTGTTTTTGTTATGTATAAGCTGCTCTTTTAGTGGGCTTTTGATAATGTCCAGGCGAGCAGCAGCAGTATTAATAAGGAGGGCAGGGTCAAACTAAACAAGTGTGGTAGCGATAGCCTTCTGCGCTTTTGTTTGATATGTGTTTTTCATACCAGTAGACGCTTTAGAAACAAGCTACTCACATATCACGCTAGCAGTTTCAACCCAGTATTCGAGTGAGATAAAAAGCACTGATTACTATTCTTAACGGAACGCTACAACTACCGCTGTCCGTATGAACTTTTTGTACGTATGACCTTAAAGCAGCGTACTGGCTTAAGCTTGGCCTGAAAGGTTTTCTCTACTGCTATTTACCTTATTCTCACTTGCAATGTAGTGCCCCTTATCACTGTCCTTCATCATCAGTAACAATCGGCAGTAAACATAACTCTCAGCTGATTTGCCTAACATAAAACGACTGACTAACACTGTCATGACAAAACAGCTAAGCACTGATACTTACGCAAGGTTTGAAAGTGAAGAGATATTGTTATCTCCGAATGCCCTAGTTATTTTCCGATGATACCGTTAAACTTTTGGGCCGTGGGCATTCAGGAAAGATTTTAATCTCTTCTCAAGAAATAGAAGGATTTCCCAAGGTTTCTAACAGATAGCAGCCTTCGATTCAGTTCGAGTAAATGCGAGGCGTCAAAAGGCCGAACTTTGCAAGTGAGATGACTATGAGGCTGGTGAGCCTGCTAGACTGTGTAGGCATCTTTACAGGTGTTCTAGGCGTCTTGTACGGATGCCAGCTAACAATTGAACGCAGGCTATGGATGGGTGCTTCAAGAATTCATGGCAGGCGCGTTCATATTTTGTTACAAATAGAAGTGAACTTTCTGAGCAGGTACTCACCTCAAGCATGTTAGGCGGTCTGCTAGGCTCTCAATCATCCTCAACGGATTTCGGCGAAAACATGCTGAGTTCCGTTGCACGTCAAGCTATTGCACAATTATTTACCCGGAGTGAGTCTGTAGACGTTTCGGTCAGATGCTCACCTGCCAGCAAGATTTTGCAGGGCGTGGTCGACAGTTTTCAGATGAAGGGCAAGGGCCTGGTTATCAAGAAAATGTTTGAAGCCGAAGAAATGGAGTTCGAGACGGACGCGGTTTCTTTGGATATGTCGGGCATCATGGGCGGCAAGATTCGCCTGAAGCAGGCAACCCATGCGATTGCAACAGTCACCATGACCGAATCGGGCATCAATAAAGCCTTTACAGCCGACCTGGTTGAGAAGCATCTGCGCGATGTTACCAGTGAAGAAGCCACGAGTCTTTCCGGCGGCGATCCGGTTTCTTTCCGAGACGTCAAGATGGAGCTGTTGCCAAACCAGCGAGTGAAGATTTCCGCTAAGACCGATTTGCCAAATAAGGAGGACCTGCCGATTCAGCTATCGGCGGAAGTAAACGTAGAAAGGCGGCGGCGAGTTGTTTTTAAGAGCATAGAATTTGAACCCGAAGGCATTCCAGAAGATATTCAATGGCTTTCTGAAGCAATGATTCCAGGCTTCATCGGTGTATTGAATAAGATGGTGGACTTGGAGCGATTTGATCTAGACGGCGTTTCTTTGCGCGTGAACCAGCTAGATGTAAAAGGCAAAGCGCTGTTATTTAATGGCTACGCGGAAATTGAGCATTTTCCCGGTATGTAAGCTGTCAGTTTGTAGACCTCTGGCCTGTAGATTCTTGGTGTTATGCGCCTTGGCCTTTTCACCTGCACTGCGCTCGCTGTAATGTACAGACCTCAGCTGCACTGTCAGATGTGCATAGAGTGAATGTAGCGGGGAAGTGAATGTAGCGGGTAAGTGGATGTAGCGGGGGAAGTGAATTGGGTCTGATAGATTTATTTCGCTCGGGTGGAGTGGTCATGTGGCCGCTGCTGGGCTTTTCGATATTGGCTACGACGCTGATTTTTGAGCGAGGATTGTTTTGGCTACAGCTCTATCAGCAGCAGGACCGATTTATCTTGCAGATATTGAGCCTATACAGCACGCAGCCTCAAGAGGCGATCGCCCGTTTGCGAAAGCAGGTCAACTTTCCCATCGCCCGCATCTTCTTGGCGGCGCTCACCCTAGAGCAAGGCACCCCTGAAGACTTTCGTCTGGCGCTTGAGAGTGCGGCTCAAAGCGAAATACCGCTACTGAAGCGATTTAATACAGTGTTTGATACCATTATCGGCGTTGCGCCGTTGTTGGGATTGCTGGGGACGATTTTGGGACTGATGGAATCGTTTTCGTCGCTGCGAATTGGTGAGGGCTTAGGCGAATCTGCTACTGACGTGACAGCAGGCATTGGCACGGCGCTGGTCTCTACCGCAGCGGGATTATTGGTTGCGATCTCAACGCTCTTATTTGCCAACTTATTTCTAGGCCTCTACCGCCGGCAAAGAGCTGCTATAGAAGCTTACAGCGGCAGGCTAGAGCTGCTATATCGGCAATACTATCGGCAGTACTTATCGCGTCAGGGTAGCCCTCGATAGGCTCAGAGGCTGTATGAAAGGGTGAGATACGCTCGGTAAAAAATATGTGAGCTGGGTTTCCTAGACAAGAAATCAGTAGCTAAAACTACGGAATTTTATTCTTTAAGATAATTTGATAGGTATTACGGCCCAAGCCTTCCTGCTGAGGGATAATATGGGCGTAGCACTATCTAAGTTTTTCAAACTACTTCTAATCCTCTAACCACTTCTAACCCTCAAACCTTTGTGAGTCGTCCTATGCGCCAGTCCTGGTTAATTTGGGCTACTAGCACTGCTGCGGTTTTCTTAACAGCTGTTACCACCGTTATTTCGGGTACCAGCCAAGAGTCTGCGCGGGGAGATCAGCCCATCAACCATTTGAGTGGTCTAACCACCGAATATCAAAACAGCTCACCCATACAAAGTCAATCGCTCGGACACTTGTCAAAGTCGTCTACAGGCTATCAGCCTGTAGAAAAGGTTCACTTGGCCCATCCTTCTAACTATGGGGAGCGCTTTTCTGCTGATGTAAGCGGTAATGCTTTGAGCAACCAGTACATAGTGGTCCTGCATGAAACAGTGGGTTCGGCTTCTAGTGCGCTCAACCTATTTCAGACTAATCATCCTAACGATGCAGATCAAGTCAGCTATCACACCTTAATCGGGCTAGATGGCACTATTTACTATGTCGTTCCCCCAGAACAAAGGGCCTTTGGTGCTGGCGATTCGACCTTTATCGGAACTGCAGGCGAAGAATCGGTATTCACGAATGCGAGCTTTCCTAGCTCTGTAAACAATTTCGCCTACCACATTTCGTTAGAAACCCCACCAGACGGTCAAAACAATAACAACGCTGGTCACAGTGGCTACACAGAAGCGCAGTATCAGTCTTTAGCGTGGCTACTAGCACGTACGACCGTTCACAATGGCCGAATTACGACTCACGAAGCGGTCGATCGCTCTGGTACACGTACAGATCCACGCTCTTTTGATGCTCAGCGGCTGCTTGATCTTTTGAACCAATATCCCAGCCGAGCAGGACTCTAGCTCGCTGCTGGTAAGCATTGCTTACGCTCAATAATTGTTCTGCGAAGCAACTCGGCAGAAGCCCTGTTATTCAAGCTTTTATGCCAAGCGATGGTTACCTTATTTTGTAAGGTTTTTTCAGCGTCGCTCTTAGTTTGTCTTTTACCCCTTCTGTAAGCCGTCTGAAGCTAGAAGGTGGCTTCGGTTGGTTGGCTGCTGCATAGGCCTTACCTTCGGGATCGTTGAGGTATCGATAGTACGTCCATAAGCTGCGATAGGGACCTCCTGGTTCCATAGGCGTTCCTGCCCAGTGCAAGTACCGTAAGGGACGATTGTCGTCAAATAGTTGCTCACCGCGCTGCTCAAATTTGGGATTGCCTCCCCAGCTGCCAGGCTCACCAGGGTTAGCCTTAACAATATTCAAACGTCGGGGGATGGTCTTTAACACCAGATAGTTCATGATGGGCTGATCGGTACAGCCGCTTGAAAAGTCGAAATACGCTTTATGCGATGCGCATTCCTTTAAGGTCTCGTACAGCTGCTCTATTGTTAGGGCGCTTTTTCGAGAGCCCCACAGTCCGCTGTTGAAAACGTCCTCTAAGGCGCGGGGCTCAAAAATATTTTGTGCAAGCACCACCTTAGAAAATACATCCTTAAGCCCTCTTTTGAACTGATAGTCGCACCAGATAAAGTCGGCCTGTTCTAGGTAGCTAAGGGTATCGGTTACCGTCGTGAAAAAAAGAATGTCGGTATCGATATAGAGGAATTCATCTAAGGGCCCAAACCAAGCGGCAAGCTTGCGCATTTTGTTGGGTAGTGCCAAAAAATCTTGAGGAAAGATCTCACCGATAGTTTGAGTGAGCGTATTTAAGAACGCTAGGTCGGGAAAAAGCTGCACGCCGTACATGTCGGCTAATTGCCTGGCGACGTTTTGATGGTGATCGTCGAAGGGAATGAGAAAGACGGGAATGTCTGGGTCGTGACTGCGAAGACTGCTCATTAGGGCGATCGCATTTTCGCTGACCTTGTCATTGGCCACTATGTATACACCCCGCATCCGTCAGTCTCCTTTTAGACCCCTCGGTCAATATCTAACTGGTAATTAAAACTAGGTAATCAAAACTAAGCGAATAGACCTAAGCGAATAGACCTAAGCGAACAGACCTAAGTGATTAGACCTGAGCAATCGCATCAAACCGACCACTGACTGGGAGCGACCGAGGCTTATCAAAACTGACTGGATGTTTTTCTGCCTGATTTCTCTAGCGACTCAACCACCTTCAGTAAGGTCAAGGTCGTTTCGTAGGCCGAAGCTGTCAGCTCGTCGCGCTCTTTGTCGTCCCGCATCATAGTGCCATCGTTGAGTAAGGTCAGACTACCCAAAACGCCGTTCAATCTAGAGCGCAGCTCGTAGGAAACGTGGCTGATGGTTTCATCGCGTTCAGCGCGCTCATCGTTGTACTTTTCATCTTTGACCTTTTCAGAAAACTGAATAGCGCATAGCTGCGAATAGTATCCGCCTTTGTTTAGCAACTCTGTATGGGTGCCAGTTTCAACTACTTTGCCCTGATCGAGCACAGCGATTTGGTCAGCGTTTTGCACTGTAGAAAGTCGGTGAGCAATGACAAGTGTGGTGCGATCGCGGCTTAACTCATCAATAGCCTTTTGTACCAGCCGCTCCGAAATGGTGTCGAGTGCACTCGTAGCCTCGTCGAGAATCAGGATATCGGGGTCTTGCAGCAGGGCGCGAGCGATGGCTAATCTTTGCCTTTGGCCGCCTGAGAGCATAACGCCGCGATCTCCGATGAGCGTCTCTAAACCCTCTGGTAACTCTTGCACAAAGGTGTATGCATTAGAGCGACGAAGCGCATCTTCAATATCAGCGTCGCTGGCTTCTGGGCGACCATACACCAGATTGTCACGTACCGATGAATTAAACAGAAAAGTGTCTTGGCTGACAATGCCGAGTCGCTTACGAAAACTCGACAGTTCGATTTCCTTCAGGTCAATTCCGTCAATTTCAATAGAGCCCGAATCTGGATCGTAAAATCTGGGTAGTAAGTCTGCTAGCGTTGATTTACCGGCCCCTGAAGCCCCTACCAGCGCCAGGGTTGTTCCCTTCTTTAACGTCAAATCGACGTTGGAGAGAACAGGATGATCCGCGCCAGGGTAGCTGAACGTGAGGTGGTTAAAGTGGATGCTATGTCTTAGTTCGTTGTACTGCCGGTGCCCGTGAGTCATAAAAGGCTTATCGTCGCGGCGGAGGAAATTACTGACAACTGAAACGCTGGGTAGCACGTTGGCCAGCTGAGACCGGGCGCTGTTGAGCTGCGCAATTGCTGGCAACATGCGAAAGAGCACCAGCAGATACGTGAGCAAAATAGAAGAAAAACTCTCTATCTGTTCGCCCATAGCAGCTCGGCCGATGGATGCAATGCTGAGCAGCGCAATAATACTAGAGACTTCATTGATTGGGGCGATGCCTGCAAACAGCAGCTGTGAACGGTATTCAGCAATTTCTCGACTAGCGATGAGCTGACTGACCTCTGCATATTCTTGCTCTTCGTTGGCAGTTGCTTTAACTAGACGAATACCTGCTAGGATCTCGACCAGCCGAGAGGAATAGTTGCGAGAGAAGCGTGACAGTTCTCCCCCCAAAATTTTTGCCCGCCTAACAGCTGACTGATTGATGAGTGCAACCAACCCTAATGCCAGAGTTGCAATGATCGTGAGCTGCCAGGATGTCCAAAGTAAAAAGCCAACGAACACTAATATTGTGATTGCCGAAATCGCTAGTCTAGAAAGCTCGCGAATCGATTTTGTCGTCCGGCTAACTTCAATGTTGAGATGGTTTAGCAAATCGCCTGCCTTCGTCTTTGAGAAGTAGGCTAAATCGACATCTAATAGAATTCGCAGCCCATCCAGGCGTAGCTGAGCAGCTAGCTTGCGGTTTAAGCTATTAGAAGATAGAGAGCCTGCATAGACGGCTGCATTTTTAAGAACGATTAGGGTAACGACCGCAGCTGCTAGGGTCACTAGTCTATAGCGGTCGGATACGCCATCAAATAAGCCGAGAAGCTGCTGCAAAATGTCTGGTAGCTGAGTGGAAAACTCCGTGGACTGGCCTAACAGTTCTAATAGGATAGGTACCAGCAAAACTGTACTGACACCGTTAAATAAAGCGCCCGAAAATCCAAGCACAATGGTTAGAAAAACCAGCACCGGGTATTGAAGCAGTGATTGTGTGAGAAGTTTTCTAGAATGCATAACCCTTGGCTTAATCGAAATCCTGTATAACCTTAAAAACTGAAATTTAATATATAGCCTTGATGACTTGGCTCTTGGCTCAGGTGCCGGCTAGGTGCCGGCTGTAAGTGCCAGCTACAAACATATAGATGGTGCACAAACATATAGTCATATAGTGAACAAAGCGCTATGACAAAGACGCATGACCGTAGCATGTACCCAAAGTGCTTGCCTAAGACAAGTGCTTACCCAAGACGCTATGTCATCGCCTGAATGCATTCATACGATGGTTGGTCGTTGAAAAAGAGCTTGCCTGCTGGGACCTGCCGCTGATTTCAAAGAAACGCTACTCACAAGAAACAGCTGAAGAAAGCATTACTGTGAAAGCCGGTTTCTTGGCATAGCTATACAAGCTTATGTCACGAATGGTGTCTGGCGATTTGATCTACATCGCTCCTACCAGAACTCTTTACTTATACAAAGCTGTCGGGCATTTTCCCTAACACTTACCACATAGACTTGTTCTATTCTCAAGCTGACACTAGGTATCCTTTCTGAATCATCAGTGCCTGCAAGCGGCTAGCCATTGCGTTTAGGCTGTAGTGCTCTATGCATCGCGCTCTGGCCTTTAGCCCCATATGAACGGCGTCTTCCCAGTTTTGAAAGATTGTCGATAGCTGTGCGGCCAGCTGATCGGGTGATTCTGGTTCGGCAAAGTACCCACATCCGATTAAGATTTCAGGAATATCGCCTACGGTTGTGGACAAGATGGGTTTAGCCATGGCCATGCCGTCAGTGAGCTTGAGGGGAAACTGAGCTTTCGCCGTTTCGTAATTTCGCTGTGGAACGACAACAACGTGAGCTGCTGAAACTACTTCAGCCATTTCAGCCATTGAAAAGCGCGGCAGTTTGATCAGCCAGCGTCCCCAGCGAGCGAGCAGATCATCCTCATAGCTATCGGGTTTGCGGCCACCAACGATAACCAGGCGGAGGTCCGGCTGGTTAAGCTTATCTAGCGCGATCAGCATATCTTCTAGGCCCTTGTGTGGCCTGGCTGTACCTGGAAACATCAGGACCCGATAGCCCGATAGCCCGTATTTTTCTCGGCTAGCTTCTGGATTAAAAGTGGCCGGATTGAACAGCTGAGTGTCTTTACTGTTGGGGAGGTAGTATCCGTTGAATTTCTGTTGTAAGAATCGGGTGCTAGTCGTTACAGCATCAGCACGGGTGATCAATGATTCCATCCATTCAATGCAGATGGGATGCTCAGGGTTGTGTAGGGCACCGTTGGGTTTGAGCAGGTCGCGGAGTAGCTGTTTGGGGGTAGGACGGTAGCGTTTGCCCTGCCAGCTCATTTCCCAGTCGTCAATGTCGAGCAGTACCGGCCGACGACGGTTAGTAAGCTGTTTGAGTAGCGCCGTACCTAAACTTGTGGGTCTGGGTTTGATGGCGTAAATTAGGTCTGAGTTGAGTGAGGACAGGATTGCTTTAAGGGCGATCGCATATTTCAAAGACCGCTCTGCGGGAACCGCGCAAACGTTCAGATTTTTAGGTGGCTGCGGATAAATTGGCGATGAAAACTGAGGTCCTATGACGGTGACCTGAAAGCCTAATCGCTGGAGTGCGTTTGCAACGAGATAAACGCGTGTTGTTCCGCCGCCAGATAGATCGGGCGCGATCACGGAAACGCTGGGCCCACTGCTGTCTGTTTTGGTTGCGGGCAGTGATAGTGCTCGATCTTTAAAGTAACCAGACGCTGGCTGAAAGGTGAACATAGAGCTGTTGGCCTGTGTGTCGGTAATTGTTACGTGCGGTTGCAATTAGGATTTAGCTCTGTGCTCTCTGGTTGCATTTCCTTGAAAAGAAGGCATGGGAAAATGCCTGCCGAACAACGTCAGCAGTATTCGTCAAAATCAAAATTGAGCACCCGGCTATCTTTACGTAGCGGCGGGTGCTCTATAGTTTGCGCTTTAACTTGTGCTTGAAGAGTTTTGTAAGGCTCAAGTCGGCACAGAAGAGAGCACAGAGCGATTGTCATCAAGAGTGGTAGTTGGGGGGAGTTCTAAACTCAGGTTGCCCAATACCCCCTTCCGAAATTCAATCAGCAACTTACGAGCTGCCTGCTCTTGAGATCCTTTAAACTTCGCCTCGGCGAGCCGAAACAGGTAAGTTTCCCCGCTACAATCCATCGGATCGAGCCCATATCGATCTTTTAATGCTTGCGTACGCTGCTCAGTGGCGGTGTCTGTTTCGTCTAGCTGTTTGATCAGATCAACAAAAGCGGCAGCTACTCGCTGCGTGTCGTAAGCTGCTTGGCCAATATCGTCGCAGATAGCAAGCTTCAGGGCGGCTTCCTGGTCGGTTAAGTGCGCGGGAATAATGCCTGGTGAATCGAGTAGCTCTAGTTCATCTGAAATGCTAATCCATCGCAGCTGACGCGTAACCCCAGCTTTGCGCGCGCTTTCTACAATGCGGCGGCGAAGCAATCGATTGATCAAGGCGGACTTGCCGACGTTAGGAAATCCAATGACAACTGCGCGAACCGGGCGGCTGCGCATGCCTCTGTCTTTTCGCCTTTGATTCATGGCCGCGCCCGCTGCTTGAGCGGCTTTAGCAATTTGGCCGACGCCTTTGCCCTGGTTAGCGTTGGTGTAGTAAGCCGTTTTACCTTGGCTTTTGAACCAGGACTGCCAGCGATCGCGCATCTCTGCCGACACCATATCTACCCGGTTGATGACCAGCACCCGCTTCTTATCGCCTAGCCATCGATCCAAATCTGGATGCAGCGTCGAGAGTGGAATTCGTGCATCGCGTACTTCTAGTACTACATCTACCCGCTTGAGCTGCTCTTGCAGTGCCTTTTCCGCCTTGGCAATGTGGCCTGGATACCACTGAATAGAAGGTAGTGCCATAGGTTAACAGCGCGCAACAAGACTAATAGCTTACGGCACTAGTCGCTCATTGGTCACTCATTGGGCCTAATTGGCCTTTACTCATCGGACCCAATTCGCACCCTAACCGTTGGTCCTGACTGAACCTAATTACTGGCCTGGTTACGAGCGCATCGCTCAATTCCTGAAAGCACCACTTAGCGCATTACTTACGGCACCACCAGCACAGGACAAGGCGCTAAATTAATCACCCGATTGCTCACACTTTCCTCGCAGCCGTCTTCAATGAGTCCAGTGCCTCGACAGCCCATCACAATGAGATCAGCGGCTATCTCATCAGCCACATCACAGATGATAAAAGCCGGATTACCCTCACGTTCTACCGTTTCAGCCGTGAAGCCGCGCTGCTCAAACACGGTTTTGCTTTGAGAAAGCAGCGCAGCTACTGCTTCCGATGACGTTTGCTCAGGGTGCGCCGGATCGCTGTGCTCCTCTGTTTCGACGACAGAGAGCACAAATACCTTTGAATCACAGAGCTGAGCCATATCAAGCGCGGTTTGTAAGACTTTTTTGGCGCTAGGGCTAGAGTCAATCGAAAGAAGAAGCGTCTTATACATGTTGGGCGGAGCTGGTTATCTTTTTGGAGTCCGTTACAGATTTACTTTGGGTTTGGGACAGAAGCGATCACAAACTTCTGTAAACTGTTAGACACATAGGCAATTCTACGCACCTATCCGCTTATCTGTATCTATTGATTTGCGAAAGTCGTAGCGTAAACCCGTCTTAACAGACACTTTTGACAGCCTTACGCATCCGCCAAAAGCGAGCCTTATCCACATAAGAGCGAACTTTATCAACAGTAGACAAGCTTTGCCCCGCTTTCAGCGCTGATGCACATAAACGTTACATATTTTTTAGGAGAGTATTTTCTGTGGCCAAGAAAGCGCTAGCTGATTTATCTGCGTCTGATGTCTCTGGACAGCGAGTGTTGGTACGCGCTGACTTCAACGTTCCCCTTGCCGATGCCGGCACCATCACAGACGACACCCGTATCCGCGCTGCGTTACCTACCATCCAAGACCTAACTGCTAAGGGTGCCAAGGTTATTTTGGCTAGCCACTTTGGCCGTCCCAAAGGTAAGGTCGTTGACAGCATGCGTCTTACACCGGTTGCTAAGCGTCTGTCTGAGAAGCTTGGCAAAGAGGTTATCAAGTGCGATGACTGCATTGGCGATGATGTCGCTAGCAAAATTGCAGGCATGAACGACGGTGACGTTGCTTTGTTAGAGAATGTTCGCTTCTATGATGGCGAGACCAGCAACGATCCTGAGTTTGCTAAGCAGCTAGCTGCAAACGCTGACCTGTACGTAAACGATGCATTTGGTACGGCTCACCGCGCTCACGCTTCTACCGCAGGTGTCACAGAGTACCTCAGCCCAGCGGTTGCTGGTTCTTTGATTGAGAAAGAGCTGAAGTTTTTGCAGGAGACGGTCGATAATCCTCAGCGTCCGTTGGCTGCTATCGTCGGTGGTTCTAAGGTTTCTTCTAAAATTGGCGTCATCGAAACGCTGCTCGATAAAGTCGACAAGATTTTCATTGGCGGTGGTATGATTTTTACCTTTTACAAGGCGCGGGGTATGGATGTCGGTGCTTCTTTGGTAGAAGAAGACAAGCTGGATTTGGCCAAGAAACTAGAAGCTAAGGCCAAGGAAAAAGGCGTTGAGTTTCTGCTGCCTACCGATGTGATTGTGGCTGACAAGTTTGCCGCAGATGCGAACACTCAGACCGTGAGCGTCAATGACATTCCTGATGGCTGGATGGGGCTAGACATTGGTCCTGACTCTGTGAAAACTTTCCAGGATGCACTTGCTGACTGTAAGAGCGTCATTTGGAATGGGCCTATGGGTGTGTTTGAAATGGAGGCATTTGCCAAAGGCACAACAGGTATTGCAACGACACTTGCTGGTCTTACTGGCAAAGGCTGTACGACTATTATCGGTGGCGGTGACTCTGTGGCAGCCGTTGAGCAGGCGGGCCTAGCAGACCAGATGAGCCACATCTCCACTGGCGGCGGTGCTAGCTTGGAATTGCTTGAAGGCAAGACGCTTCCTGGTATTGCTGCGCTAGATGAAGCGTAAGTACTGCCTGGATTGATCGTTAAATATATTGAAAGTCCCTATGTCGTGAAGACGCACATGGGGACTTTTTTATGCCCTATCCGTATGTTTACAGCTACCCGTCTAATGTGTGAACTGGACAATAGGTGAACTAGATAATGTGTAGATTCTGTCAGTGCAAACGGGTTTGGGAATACTTTAGCCGATAGATCGAGGACGCTATCACAATCACATCGTCTGTCGATTCACTAATTGTATTTCCGGATAACGCCGACCATATTCATGCTTACTCGACCTCTGCTGATTCGAACCGTTCGCCTGTCTAGTACATTAGGGTCTCGCACATTAGGGCTGCTGTTGAGCTTTACGTTTGCATTGGGGGCAGCTACTGGTTGCGCTGCCGGAAGAACGTCTGAGCTAACCAAGCCAAAAGATACCTTTGTCGCATCTAGTGCCTCTCTTGAAGAGGTAGAGCGCACAGAGTCACAATCGCCCACTGCAGCCAGCTTTAACACTGATAATTCTCCAGTAGAAGCAGCTAGTGCTAGCGCTGCTAGCGATTCATCTGCTGTCTCTATTCATCATAAGCGTAAAGCATCCTTGAGTGCTTCGGCGGATCCGATGGTGGATACGATTGAACCAGCAACCCTGATGAGCGTTAATGTTCAGGGGTTAGAGGTCGGTATGCTCTATAGCGAAGCGCGAACTAGACTCTTGGAACAGGGCTGGATACCCCATACATTTGCAACGAACGGTGCGATCGCCGATTGGAATGATAGCAGCATTCAACAGATGTCCGAGCTAGGTTTTGCGGAGGTCAAAGCTTGCTCAGGCACTGGGGCCGGCCTTTGCTCTTTTGAATTTGTTTTTGGTCAAGATAGAGCCGCTGAAAATGGAGCCGTGTTGAGTGTTTCGGCCTCTCGGGGCGGTCAATCTGAAACCGGAGAACCTACGCTGTGGTCTTGGGGAATGCGAAACTCTGTTAACACCATCTACGAAAACCAATTTTTTGACAAGGCCATTTACGGTCAGCTTCGCGCCGAAGGTTTTTGTCCAGACGCAGGCCGCTGTGAAAATCAAAAGTATGCGTTTAAAGATGTCTTGCTGTGGTCAGCGCTCGGTGACTTTGGCACCACAAAAGTATCTATATTTCCTCGATATACCGGTAAAAGCCTCTCTAGAGATGAGGCCTTGGCATATGCGCGTATGCTCGATGTTGATAACGTAATTGACTTTGACGACCGCCGATTGAGTCGCTTCGATAGCAGCGAAACATACTACGAATTTGGCACACCTCAGGAAAATATTGCTGATGGCCGAGGGGGCGTCACTCTGGTACAGCTCTCTTATCAAGAAAACGGTACGCTTTCAGAAATCTCTTTTAAAAATGTCGTGTTCTAACCTAGATGAGAGAAACCTTAGCCTTTAAAGTTCTATCCTGAGAAAGTGGCCTGTATGGATAAGAGCGATTGAATAGTTCAGAGCAGTTGCAGCAAATCATTGCGACAAAAATTCAGCACAGTGAAAAGCAGCGCATTACCTTTGCTGAATTTATGGAAGTGGCACTGTATCATCCGCAGTTTGGCTACTATTCGACACCAGATAGCATTATTGGCCCACAGGGTGATTTTGTGACGTCGCCACATATGGGGCATGACTTTGGCGAAGTGGTGGCTGAGCAGTTTGCGGATATGTGGGTGGTGTTGGGTGAGCCTGACGACTTTACGGTAATGGAGATGGGGGCTGGGCAAGGGTTGGTAGCGGTGGATGCGATCGCTCATCTCAAAACCCACCATCCCAAATGCTTTCAGGCCCTTTCCTACCTCATTGTTGAAAAATCACCTGCCCTTAAATCCGAGCAGCAAAAGCGCCTTGCCCACTGGCAGCAGGAAGGGCTTTCCATCACCTGGAAGACACTTGATGAAATACCTTCTAATTCCCTTACAGGCTGCGCTTTTTCTAATGAACTCGTCGATGCCTTTCCGGTGCACTGGCTAGAGCTGCACAACCAGCAGCTACAGGAAGTCTGGGTGACCTATAGCGAAAACGGCTTGAAAGCCATACCCGGAGAACTTTCAACCGAGCAGCTGGCTCAATATTTTAAGCGCTTAGATATTGATTTAGCGACGGGGTATCCAGATGGCTATCGTACAGAAGTTAACTTAGCCGCGCTCGATTGGCTGATACAGGTCGACTCTAAGCTACGGCGTGGCTACATTCTCACTATTGACTATGGCTACACTGCTTCACGCTACTACAGTTTGGCTAGGCGTGAAGGAACGTTGCAGTGCTACTACCGTCACAGCCATCACAATGACCCTTTTATCCACGTTGGCGAGCAAGATCTGACGGCACATGTGGACTTTACCTCGCTCGAAAAACAAGGAGAAGAGTTGGGTTTGGCAACGTTGGGGTTTACACAGCAGGGATTGTTCTTGATGGCTTTGGGATTAGGCGATCGCCTACAGCAGCTATCTCATTCTACTGAGCCCAATCAGCCGGTTACTGGCCAAGCTATTCAGAAAATAATGATGCAACGTGAAGCGCTGCAGCAGTTGATTAGCCCAATGGGGTTAGGTAACTTTGGCGTGCTTATTCAGGGCAAGGGACTAACCCAAACAGAAATCGCCAGGCCGTTAAAGGGTCTGACGATTCCACCAATGTATTAAATACTCGCTTCAGCCTGAGGCTGATTATCATTGCCGTTTACAAAGGGCGGAAGATGAAGGGGTAGCGATAGGCATTGTCTGGATCGCTAACGCTGCTGAGAATTGCGAATATAGGCATGATGACCTGAACTAGACCCAAGAGTGCGACTAGCGGTAACCCAATGATTAGCGCAGCTGGAATAATCAGCAGTACGCTGTAGAGCCACATATTGAAGTGAAAATTAAGGGCTTCTTTTGCATTTTCCTTGACCACAGGGTCATCGGAAAGGAAGAGGAGGGCAAACGGAATACCTGCTGAGAAAACAAGCTGGCTCAAGAAAATAGAACCGTGAGAGGCAATTGAAAAAAGTTTTCGTTTGTCAGAATCAAAAGTAGTTTCCATTAAATAAATCCTCAAAATGCTCTAATTTTCCGAGTTTAGAGAGGACCTTTGGCGGTCTGCTCTCACCGGACATCCTTATATTAGCCGCTAGCGTAAAAGTTGAAATACAGGTCGATTTCGTAAATACCGTCACTGGACAACACAGGATAGATCTAAGACAGATTTCCCTTGCTGCACACCGATCTTGCCTCCTCTAAAATGGAAACTAGAGACATCAACTTTTGAGGAGCGTTGAGCAAATGAAAATGAAACGATTAGGCCATGTAGCAGTCTGTGTAGAAGATGTGGCTAAAGCAGCTGAGTTTTATAAAAACCTGGGGATGAAACTGGTTTGGCAAGATACTGACTGGGCCTACCTGAAGGCGGGCAATGATGGCTTGGCGCTGATGAGCCCTGAATATGACCAGGCGGGGCCACACTTTGGTTTTGTGTTTAGCGATAGAGCAGAGATTGATACCGCTTACGAAAAGCTCAAGGCCGAGGGCGTCAAAGTCGGTAAAATTCACGATCACCGCGACGGTACAGCCTCCTTTTATGGCCGCGATCCGTTTGGCAACTGGTTTGAGTACTTGTATGAGCCAGACGATTTGTTTGAAGGAAAAGATCTCCAGCCTTTAGCCGCGCAGGCATAGAGATCGTCTGAATGCAATAGCGCTACCTGTTGAGCACTGTAGAGATAATTGCGTTTTGCTTGCTCTATGCGAGATAGGTTGCCGTCTGGTGTAGAAGGCGTAGAGTCCGTCATGAATTACTTTTAATGGCTTCTTCTATCATATTGCTGATAAGTCAGTGATTTGAGAGGCGCGGAAGCCATACTCTTGAGGCCATACTCTTTTAGTTGATTTATTAGGGACGAGTCAGTACTGTCGTCCTGGGGTCGATAATCTTTTTGCCAATGCCGGGGAAGTGAATGGCCAGGCAAATTTTGTTGCCTGCGCCGAAGATATGGGTGACTTTGCCATCGCCAAAGGCTTTGTGCGTGACTGGATCGCCGACGGCCCAGTCGTTTTCGTGCGTATTGGGTTTGTTGAGGTTGGGTTGAGGGTTTTTGAGTTTGGCTTCGCGGTTAGTGGTGGCCCAGCGTTCGGGGAGGGCGCTAGGAACGGTCGCCAGGATGTAGTCGCGTGGTAGTTCGCTGAGGAATATCGACGGCGTAGAGATTTCTCGCATTTGGCCATAGGTGCGGCGCTCTCTGGCATGAGAAATGAATAGCCGGTCTTGGGCGCGGGTGATACCGACGTAGCAAAGACGGCGTTCTTCTTCGATAGCAGCGGCGTCTTCTAGGGAACGGAAGCTGGGGAAAAGCCCCTGCTCTAAGCCCACCAAAAAGACAACGGGAAATTCTAGACCCTTGGACGCATGGAGCGTCATCAGAGTGACCTGGTTGCCTTCGTTGTCATCGTCTTTGTCAGAGTTTAAAGAGGCATTGGCTAAGAAGGTAAGGAGCGAGGCGTCTTCGTTTTCTTCCTCAAACTGAACGACGGCGTTGTATAGCTCTTGAATGTTTTCTATGCGGGTCTCATCTTCATCGGTGCCCTTTTCTCTAAGCTTTTCGATGTAGCCGGTTTGCTCTAGGACTTCTTGAACAATGACGGTTGGAGAAACGGTTTCTGCCCTTGCTTGCCAGCTGCTAACCATTTTGGCAAAGCCAGTGACTTTCTTGCCTGCCCGACCTGCCAGGGTTTTAACAGAGGTTTCGTCTTTGATGATGTCCCAAAGTGAAACGTCTAGCTCGCTGGCTGCTTTGTCTAGATTGTCTAGTGTCGTTTTGCCAATGCCGCGTCTAGGCGTGTTGATGATGCGTTTGAGGCTGACGCTGTCGGCAGGATTCACTGCTAGGCGCATGTAGGCAAGAATGTCTTTAATTTCTCTGCGATCGTAAAAGCGCATGCCACCAACAACACGGTAAGGGATGCCAAACCGATTGAGCACTTCCTCCATTGCCCGTGACTGAGCGTTGGTGCGATAGAGAATGGCAAAGTCTTTCCAGTTAAGCTCTGGGTTTTTGCTCTCTAAATTACGAACTTGGCCGACCACATATTCAGCTTCCATAATCTCGTTATCGGCCCGATGACAGAGAATAGCTGCCCCTTCGCCTCGGGTGGCCCGTAGGACTTTGTCAATACGCTCTGTGTTGTTTTCAATCAGGTGATTGGCAACATCGAGAATGTTGGATGTCGAGCGATAGTTTTCTTCTAGCTTGACCAGGGTTTGGGTCTCGTCGTCAGCTAAGCCGTCACCAAATTCTTCTTGAAAGCCCATCAGAATAGTGAAGTCAGCAGCCCTGAAAGAATAAATGCTTTGGTCTGCATCACCTACAACGAAAACAGAGCGCTTTTCCCAACTCTCGAAGTGTTGACCTTGACCGTTGGTGGCCAATAGCTGAATCAGGTCGTACTGTGTGCGATTAGTGTCTTGATATTCGTCAACTAGGATGTGGCGAAACCGGCGGTGCCAGTAGTCGAGTACCTGTTCGTTTTGACGGAAGAGCTGAACGGGCAATCGGATGAGGTCATCAAAGTCGAGAGCGTTGTTCGCTGAGAGCCCTTTTTGATAGTGACGGTAGACTTCTGCAATCGTTCGACCTTTGAAGTGAGGATTTTCTTGTTCGTACTCGTCAGGGGTAAAGCCCTGATTCTTCGCGTTGCTAATGGCAAACCGCACAGATTTGGGGTTGAACTTACGATCGTCCAGGTTCATTTGACCGATGACGATACCTTTTACCAGGCTCTGAGCATCGGACTCATCGAAAATAGAGAAGCTTTTGGTCCAGGTTTGACCGACGGGGCTTTTGTACTTTTCGATGTCGTAGCGCAAAATGCGGGCGCACAAGGCATGAAAAGTACCGACCCAGAGGCCTTTGGTGAAGTTTTTATAGACGTACGAGCGCAGCTGTACCTGTTCTCGCTCGTGAAGCATGTGAAGCGGTTTCCCGTGACGTGCGAGGGCTTCTTGTTCGGCAAAGAGCTTTTCGATTCGCTCTTTCATTTCACGGGCGGCTTTGTTCGTGAAGGTGACCGCGAGGATGTTTTCGGGGTCAACGTTGTGGTTGAGGATGAGATTCGCGATGCGAAAGGTCAGGGCTCTCGTTTTCCCAGAACCTGCTCCGGCCACTACCAGTAAGGGCCCGCTGAAGTGCTCGACGGACTGACGCTGTGAGGGGTTGAGCTGGCTGAGAAAATCGACTGTGGTGACCATACTGTATGAAAAGTGGCGAGTCTCATCGGTACCATACTCATGTATTGGTACGGCGGCTATATAAGTATGGCACTTGATATAAATACCGGCTGGATGAAATCCGTAATTACTCTGTAATGGCAGACGAGGTGATGATAGACAAAACGATGGCAGATGAGACTAGCGAAAATGAGAATATCGGCAGTTTACCAGTGGATTTGCTTTCTGAGTGGGCCTTGCCGACAGATTTGCCATTTGAGATTTTGCCGCCTGCTATTACTCATCCTGTTTACTTGCGCCATCGGCAGTGGATGATGCGGGCGATCGCATTAGCCCATCGCGCAGGCCAATCAGGAGAAGTGCCGGTGGCGGCTATCGTTGTTGGCCCCGATAATCAGGCGATCGCCCATGCGGTAAACCGTAAAGAGCGTAATCACGATCCGACTGCCCACGCTGAAATACTGGCTTTGCGCGCGGCTGGCAGTAAGTTGGGTAATTGGCACTTAAATGACTGTGTGCTCTACGTCACATTAGAACCGTGCATGATGTGTGCAGGCGCAATTGTTCAATCGCGGCTGGGATTACTAGTGTATGGCGCTGACGATAGAAAAGCGGGAGCGGTTCGCTCTGTGTTGAATCTACCGGATAGCCCATGCTCTAACCACAAGCTGACAGTGGTTGGCGGCATTTTAGAAGATCCCTGTCGGCAGCAATTGCAACACTGGTTTCAACAGAAGCGACAGCGCTAATCGCATCGGTACGTCCAGCAAAATGCTCTCTATTTACCAACCACCCATAAAAGTGTCAGTTACCAACTCGAACAAGGCACCTTGTTCCCTTACGCTCTAAGGGCAAGCGTCTCTTGGAAAAGTTGTTGTCTTTTTCTTAAAAACGTTTACCTGGTGTCTTCTTCCCTCCATGCATATAAATTCTCCCGACATGGTGTTCCCTGCCGATGATCGTTGCCTGGTTACGTCATCACGGCTTTCTCCCTGGCTAGCACCCATAATGTACGGTTTGGGCGAGCACCTTGTACTCCCTGCCTTTTTTAGCAAAATTGACATGATTGGGGAGGAAAACATTCCTCAAACGGGCCCAGTTGTTTTAGCGCCTACGCATCAGTCTAGATGGGATCCTCTTTTGGTGGGGTTACTGGGCAAAAGAGCCGGTCGCTATTTACGATTTATGGTGACTGCTGACGAATGTTTGGGGCTTCAAGGCTGGTTTATTAGACGACTAGGCGGCTTTCCGGTGCATGTGCGTAAGCCGTCGGTTAAGTCGCTACGCCATGGCGTAGAGCTGCTGCAAGAAAAAGAAATGCTGGTGATTTATCCTGAAGGGGATATTTTCTTAGATGGGATTCATCCTCTGAAGCCAGGACTGGCGAGAATTGCGCTGAGGGCTGAGCGCAGCCGACAGAATTTGAACGTAAAAATCGTCCCCATTAGCTTAGAATACAGCGAGCTACATCCCAGATGGCGAGGCACTGTGACTGCTCGGGTTGGTAAGCCTATTTCAGTGGCTAACTACAAGAAAGGGGCTTGTAAGCTTCAATCTAAGCAGCTAACACAAGACTTGCAAGCTGCACTACATGCTCTGGCTGGTTGCTAATTGCTGACGACGACTAAACGCCGACGATTAGCTCCCATCGCTTCAAGCGTCCTACGCTGCCTGGAACGTGGTCGATGACCTGAAGCTGCCAACGTCCTTTGACTTCTGTTTGTAGCAATCGGCGTAGCGCAGGTGTGCTGACAAATGAGTAGGTTCTTTGTAACCGGGTTTGGCGGCCTAGCGTGCGCCCTTGAATCAAGATCTTCTGTCCTTTGGGACTTAGCAGGGTAAATGAGACGTCGCTTAGAAATTCATGCTCAGCTTGAATATAGACTTTAATGTCTTGCAGCTTGCCGCTGCCGGAGAGCGTGACCGGGCTAAAGATGCCTCTGGGGTCGTCATCTGGAATCGGGAAGGCTGTGTGGTTGTGGGCTGAAAGGGTGTTGTGTAGGGTGCGATCGCGTTCACTTTTCTGCACCGCTGCCTTTACAGCCTCATATGCATTGACCTTGCCGTAGCCAAACCAAAAAGAATGCCCGTTGCGATCGTAGCTGCCATAGCTTTGTCCGAGCTGAGGATCTGGGTTTTTGTCGATAATTTTATCGGTGGTGCCTTGCAATAGCTGCTTGACTTCGCGAGCTGTGAGGTCGGGATTGGCTGAGAGCATGAGCCCAACAATGCCCGCAACCAAAGGGCAGGCGCTAGACGTACCGCCGAAGCCAGTGTAATCGCTAGGCGTGTAGCCGTCGGGCCCAGTGCGATCGCTCGTAATCACTACCCGCCCAGGTAAATTGGTGCGAATCGGGGGGCCCGTATCGAAGGTGCCACTAGAGAGTGCCATAGACGGTGGTGCATTATTACTGGGCGCTGCGACCGAAATATGCCGGCCCCAGTTGCTGTAGGCTGCTTTCCGGTTCAAGCTTGTGCAGGCCGATACTGTAATGACATCGGGGTGAATCGCAAACCCGCTGAGCCAGCTAGTGAGCCCACCTAATATATTTTTGGGCCAGCCCGCTTCTTGCACTTTGCCTTCCACGGGCCGGTTGGCATTGCCAGCTGAAAAGAGCACAACGCAGCCCTTGCCCTCTCTCCCTTTTGTAGCGGCTTTGTTAACCGCTCGGCTCATGCGGCGGGAGAGGGGAAAGTACACAGACGCAGGTGACCAGCTGCAAGAGATGACATCTGCGCCCTGGTTAATGGCCCAGTCGAATAGCTGCTCAATAGAGGTATCGTCCAGATAGCCGGTTGTTTGAATCGGCATGAGGCTACAGCCCGGTGCGATGCCGACAATCCCTTTGCCTGTTTCTTCGGCAACGGCGACGCCAGCAACGGCAGTTCCGTGGTTTTCATTGCCGATGGGGGTTGGCAGCGTGTCTTTGATTTTGAGATCTCGGGGGGCGACAATTTTGCCTGCACCTTGCAAATCGGGGTGGGCCAGGTCGAAGCCGTCGTCGGTAATGGCGATGGTGACTGAGCGGCTGCCGCGGGTCAGGTCCCAAGCCTTTTCTGCAAAGACGTGGGAGTTGGCAGCTAGGCTGGGCCCGCCTCGGTGGTACAGGTGCCACTGGTCGGGGTAGCGATCGTCCTCGGGGCGGTAAAGCGGTGCGATCGCCATGATGATGTTTGGCTCAGCCATCAGCACTTCGGGTTTTCGGATGATTGCATTGGCGATTTTTAGAGGATTCTGGCGAGCGGTGGGGCCTACTTTGAAGCAATAGGTGTTGCTGTCGTCGCCAAGGGCATGGGTGCGGATCAGGCCAAGCGCATGGGCGATCGCGTCTACTTTTGTAACCGTGAGCGATGGGACGAACTGTACTGTCAGCTGATTGGCCACATACGCATAGGTTCCAGGGCTAGCCTCTAGCTGATAGACATGGCTAGCATAAATCACCGCTTCAGACGTTCTTAGCTGAGCGAGTACGTCGTCTAACCGCGATGCCTGAATCTGCCATTCCACCACAATTTCTTGTGCTTGATCCTCTGGCGACTGAACGCCTTGGGGGGTGATGTTACGAGAGCGCTGAGGTGTCCACTGCTCAACCAGCCTGGAGAGCACTTTTGCGGTTCGCAGGCAAAGCGTCAGGCGATCGCGAATTTTTTTGAGCTTAAGCTCTTCTCCACCGCGCTGCAAAATGACGCCTTCTAGGCCCGGCAGCACGCCCTTATTACCGTTGGACTCTATGGGCTCGGGTTGACCCTGACGACTGGAAGAATGTTCAGACACGAATTTTCAGATACGCTCTCGGCTATTGGTCTATTGGCTACTGGTATTGGCTAGCGTCATTCTTATCGGTATTGCATTTGCAGTATTGCATTAAGGATTGATGGTATCTCAAAACAGACGATAGCGATGTTACGTAGCGCTTTGACGATTCTTATGTTTTGCGCTTTTTAGCTTTCTTTTTAGCTTTCCAGGTGCCGCCGTAGCGATAGTAAGGATTATTTGGCTGCACCTGATGCCAACACGGCGGGCAGACTAAAACCCATTTAGCTGATTCATCGTACTGAATGCGGTAGCGGATGCTGACAAGCTGATGACACAAGTCGCAGGCTTTGAGTTTTTCTTTGGTTTTCTCTGCCGGTTTTTCTTCGGTTTTTTCTCTGGGTTTTTCTTTGGTTTTGTCTTTGGGATTTTGCTTGGTCACGATAAGCACAAGGGAATTACAGTTCCTATGTTGGGTATATCCACTTAGCTAAGAGTCACATGAAAACGCGACAGAGGCGATCGCCGTATCCTACTCTAGGTTAGATTACCTAAAGATTAATCTTCCTTTGAGCTATGGTTTCCATCGTTAAAGCCTTATTGTCTGGTCTGTCGCCTAAGACAGCAGCCCTGGTCGCAGCAGGTGCGATCGCCGCTTCATTGCCCCTGGCTGCTCAGGCACAGTCCACTGACATTCCTGCTGACGCGCCAGAGTCTCCAGCTGAAGCATCTGGTGCTACTCGCGCGATTGAAGGTTCTAATAGCCCTATCGGAATTTCGGCAGGTCAGGCTTTACTGAATGAAGCAGAAAGCGCGATCGCCTCTCAAGACTACGACCTCGCCGCGTCCAAACTGGTGGAAGCTCGCAAGGCGCTCAACGAGGTTTCAACCCATTACCAGAGTCTCTCGGGCGTTTTTGTCGGTGTCGATAGCCGCGTTAACAGTGACCTGCGATCGCTCGCGTTAGAGTCGGCTGAGGTCCGCGATCAGGCAAGCTATCAGCTAGCGGTGGTATACCGAGCTCAAGATCGCCCGGACCTGGCAGTTCCGCTACTTGTAGAAGTTGTGAACTCTCAACAGCCTACCCGTCCGCTAGGACAGCGGGCCTACCAACAGCTATACGAATTGGGCTTTGTCGGTGTGGCTTATGAAGCACCTGGCCAGTAATAGAAGTTGCTAACGAAGTGAGCAATTGCGCCTAGCTATATAAACATTGCGGCATAATAGGTGGGTCAATTCTCTTAGCAACTAAAAATACAAGGAGGCGCAGATGATCAGCCCCGACCAGGTAGAAGCCATGATTAAAGCAGGCCTGCCCGATGCGGAAGTCGCAGTTCAAGACCTCACAGGCGGTGGTGACCACTACCAGGTTGCCGTTGTTTCTGGCGCGTTTGAGGGGTTGAGCTTGGTTAAGCGCCATCAGCTGGTTTACAAGGCCGTGAACAGTGCTATGAGTTCCGAAGCGATTCATGCGCTTTCGCTTGAAACCAACACACCCAGCGAAGTGGCTGCGGCTAGCTAGCTAGCTAATTTAGCTGAGTGCTGCACTAGTATGAAATAAGCAAATGTCTACTTTTTAGGATTAGTGATGTCTCCAGAAACCAAAGCAAAGATCGACACCCTTGTGGAAGAAAACAAGATTATGGTGTTTATGAAAGGGACCAAGCTCATGCCACAATGCGGCTTTTCTAATAACGTCGTACAAATCTTGAATATGCTTGGAGCCCCTTACGAAACGCTAGACGTGCTAGCAAATCCTGATATTCGGCAGGGGATTAAAGAGTACTCTAACTGGCCTACCATTCCTCAGGTGTACATCAATGGCGAGTTTATTGGCGGTTCGGATATCTTGATCAAGATGTACGAAGACGGCAATTTGCAAGAAACGGTTGAGGTTGCACTAGCCTCGTAGTACAAGCGCCTGCGCCTCTCCTGCGCCTCTACAGACAAAAACACCCGTGGGCGTTTGAACCTGCGGGTGTTTTTAGTGTAATTAGTTTAAGTGGTTTATCGCTGCTGAGCTGGTAGCAGCGTACTACGCATATTTTGCGTATATTGTGCGAGCATCCTTGAGCTCATTGGCATTCAGCTCATTAGTATTTAGATCATTAGTAATAGTCCCTTTCTACTTCTGGCTGAGCGAGTATGAAGTTGGAAGTGTCATACAAAAAGCGGATGGCTTCTTGCTCTAGTTTGTTGATTAAGTAGGATTCAATCGCCCCAGAGTGGCGTAGAGAAGTCACGTATCCTTCAAGATAAAGTCTGAGTTCGTCAGAACGATAGCCTTTATTCCAGTAGTCTACGAGAGTGTCAGTAATCCGTTGATAGTAGCGAATTACTCTGGCGTCCTGAAGCATGTGTTGGCTGGCCTCACTCGGTTACAAACAGTTACAAAGAAGTCAAGGGGCGCATAGGGGTGGCTACATCTGTCAGGTGGTTAATTACGGTGTGATTCCGATACTGCCTGGTAGCGCTATCTTTGCGACGTGCCCTTATAACGATCAGAAAACAATGACGATAGAAAAACGACAGCGAATGTTGTTGGAACTAAAGTTTATTGAATTTGGAGTCTGAACAATTGTTGCTTGTGTCGCAACTGAATCTCAACTGATTTTGACGATTGGGGCAGTAGGAGAATTACACGAGATGCCTGTGAACATTGGGCTGCGTTGGATAGAGGTAACTCGCAACAAACACAACAAAAGTGGTGCAGACAGAAGTGCAACAGCACTGTTCATGAAGCAACATGACGAAAGCTGTGTTTGTATTTTATCAGGTCGGCTCAGCATATGCCGAGGGGGTAGAAACCCCGACAGTATTTTTGGGCAATATTTGTAGGTAATTTTTCTCGTAGCTTCGATTACAGAACTCCCTGAATGGCTCTGTTACGCTCTGAGACATAAATCACCTGTAGATAGTCACATTTAGTGTGCCAGTTGTCCTGTGAGCGAAATAGCCAGATCCCATGCTCAGCAGAGTGCTCATCAGCAGCGTATTCAGGTGATTGAAAGCAATTTAAATTTGCGTTCTTTGTTGAGCTGGAACTTGCAGCAGTCAGGTTACAAAGTCAGCCAATGTGCTGACATGATTTCGGCTAGGGACAGCTTTCAAACCCACCAGCCCAGCTTGGTGGTGCTAGAGGCGGAATTTGCAGGCGGACAGGGCGTTCAGCTATGTCACTGGCTACGCAACCAGGGCTATCCGCTGATTTTGATGCTGTCGGCCCGTACAAGCGAAAAAGAGGTGGTCGCTGGGCTGCAAGCAGGCGCAGATGACTACTTGAGAAAGCCATTTGGCATTCAAGAGTTTTTGGCGCGTATAGAGTCATTGGTTCGCCGGAGCCGTCATAGTACGACGCCTTTGGCGATTGACTATGGTGATTTACATATCGATCTGGTACAGCGCCGGGTGCGTTATAAGGGTAGCTTTATTGATTTGACGCCGCAGGAGTTCAGCCTGCTGTACATTCTGGCGCAGGCAGAAGGTGAGCCGCTTAGTCGGATAGATTTGCTGCGCCGGGCGTGGCCTGATGCGATTGATAATCCGCGCACGGTGGACACGCACGTGTTGTCTTTGCGGAAGAAGATTGAGCTTGATCCTCGCCATCCCGACTTGATTCAGACGGTGAGAAATGTAGGCTATCGAATTTGCGCACGCAGGCCAGCAGAGATCGGCGCGGCAGTGGCGATCGCTCACAGTCGCCCGGCCTAAATGGCGCGCTCTTCAAATGTAGCCGCAGACAGACAGACCGCAGACAGACAGATCGCAGTCAGACAGACCGTAGCCGGTTCAGGCAACGGCTAACCCCACTCGGCCTGAGCCTTTTGTTCGGCGTCTATCAGTGACTGACGCAGTGCCCCCCAGTTCACATTTTCTGCGGCTTTGTCGGCCAGCAGCTGACCGTCTTGTAGATGCAATAGCCGAGTTGCATGATGAGCGACTAGCTCGATTTGGTGGTTGGCCATGACGATAGCCGTTTGCGCTTGCTGAGTCCAATCGGTCAGCTGCGACAGTAAAAATTCGCTGTAGCCAATGTCTTGAGCTGATGTGGGTTCATCGAGCAGAAGTACGGTTGGGCGAGCGATCAGGGCGCGGGCGATCGCAACGCGCTGCCGCTGACCCAAGGATAGGCTTACAGACTGCCGACCCATCCAATCGGTCGGAATTTTCAACCGCTCTGTCCATTCGCTGACCGCATCTGTAATTTCTCCTTGAGAACATTTTCTTAGGCGTAGCGGGTAGCCGAGCGCTTCTTGTACAGTCATGCCCAGTAAGCGGCTCTCTTGATTAACCAGTACGATCTGACGCCGCAACGAGACAACGGGCAGCGCTTGAATATCTTGACCCTTTAGCGCAATGTGTCCGCTACTAGCTTCGGCCAATCGGTTCATCAGTCGAAGCAAACTCGTTTTGCCTGACCCAGAGGGCCCGACAAGAGCAACAAAGTCACCGACGTCTACTGAGAATGTGAGTGCTTTGAGTATTTCAACAACGCCTGCTGTTGCTCGCATTGTGACTTGATCAAACGTCAGCAGTGGCACAACAAAAATAGCTCCTGCTCAAGGTCAAGTCTCCGATTGCGCCTCATTACTTGCTAGCTCTCCTAAATTGGCCCCAATTAAAATGCCTCGATAAAGCTGCTAGCTGTCGTGATCGTCCAGATATCCATCAGTAGTAGCAGCGCGGTCAACCCCAGTAAAATTAGGTACATCCATGGCTGTGCTAGGGGCTTGACGTCGCGGGTGTCGATATCCGTTTTGGCTTCTACATAGCGTACCAGTCTGGCAAAGCCAACGACCCGTATGGGCAGTAGGTATGCGCGGTCCTGCGCCTGATTGAGAAAGTAATAAACGATGCCCCCCTGGCCCGTAGAGCGAGGCTTTAATGCGGTGATATCGGCCCATTTTAAGGACCAGCCCTTGCGCCCAAAGGCTTGAACCCACTTAGGATAGGTGACGGCAATACTGGTATTGTCTACCTCTACGGTTTCGCTGAGTGCGCCAAAAAGTGCGATCGCACCCAAAGCCAATGCCATCCAAATCACAGAAGGCGGCACCGGTGCTTCTGTCGCTTTTGCTAAAAAGGGCAGCGGTATCATCAGCGCTGTGTAGAACGACAGCAGCGTAAGTTTAATAAGCGGGGAAATTTGAAAGCTATCTGTTTCTGGCAAAGAATCTTTTGAGTTTTTTTCGGCAGAGCTCCGTTCATTCGATATTGTTTCAGCAGTCATGAATTGATTTAGAAGCCGTCGCTACAGGTACTTTTGCTTACAGATATGCTTATAACAAATATGCTTACAGATACTTTTGGACCACACTCCAACCTGTAGCCGTGACAAAGGCAAAGGCCAGAAAGAGAATACCATTCAAAGACAGGTGTAACTTTCGTGCCCAGGGCCTTTTGGGGCTGATGCGTGTGGCGCTCCAGGCAGAAGCTAATGTCAGCGACACCACAATGATGCCTGCCGGTAAATGAATAGAATGACCCAGATGTCCATATTCACCCAGCGTGCCGATCACCCCAATCGCAAGCAACAGCAGTACAAGCGACACCATAATAGCGCCTAGCGTGAAGTGTACAGGCCGTAGCCAGCTGGGCCGAGAGCGTCCTTCTACCCGAGCAAAATAAAGCGTGCCGCCGCTAATAGTGAGAAGAACATAGGCGGTAAGCGATAAACCCATAGACCAAGCGGCTATTCTCCATAACCAAATAAAAGATGGAAGATCCATAAGCGCTTGCCTCTATCGGAAAACCAACAGGACGGAACCCAACC
>CALDSK010000006.1 GCA_937911865.1 uncultured Synechococcus sp. | reverse complement strand
GATATCTACTGAGATAAAGGCAGTGAGGGCAAAGAAATTATGTAGCGATAACCAGAAGCACTTGAACCCTGAACACTTGATTTGCCACCATGCATTTCTATCAAATATTGACTTAACAACAATCCTAGCTCTTGTCTTGAGGCATCTACTTTTTGAGCAGTAGCCAGCGCTTCAAAGGCTTCACTCGGCCCAGAGGGCAAACTCTTAGCGGCTAGACGTTCTTCAGTCATCGCAAGGGCCGACGGCTCGACAAGTTGCCCATTAGAATAGTTAGTGTTGCTCTTGCTCCAGGCAATCACCGCTTGCGGTAAGTCTTCTCCTAGCCATGGATTAGATACCCACAGTGCGATATTAACGCTTTCTCCTTTACGAGAAACATGCAAGCGAATGGTACTGCCTGCCGTCGACATCTTTATAATGCTAAAGACCAGATGATAAATCAGCTGCTTAACGACGCGCTTATCAATATTCCAAATTCGAGAGCCTGGCTCCACCGTTAGCTTTAGCTGCAAATCTTGCTGTTTGGAGATATCGGCTAGTGCAGATAGTGACTGCTGACCGAGCAGTTCAATATCGGCAGCTGCTACAGACAGCTGGTAAGTATCTTCTTTAAGCTCGCCAATTTCAACGATATCGTTCACCATTGCCAGCAACTGCTGAGAACTGCTGAGGACAATTTTGGCATATTCCTGTTGCTTCTCACTCAGCGGTCCGTAAATCTCGCGGCTGAGCATACTCGCCATGCCTGTCACCGACGTTAGCGGATTGCGCAAGTCTTGTGTTAGCTGCACAATCAAATCAAAGCGGACTTGATTAATACGAGAGATTAAGGAATCTTCTACAGGTGCAACTGACGACTGAGTAGCGATGTTATTGCCCTGTTGTAGCTGGTTTTGAGCTTGCTGCTTTTCGAACTCACTTATACTCCAGCGAGCGCTTAGTTCTAACAAAGCAATCTCTTGTTTTGTAAACTGATGTGGCATTAAATCCATCACAGCTAAAGTGCCGATGCAACAACCTTCTGTTGTTATTAAAGGCACGCCCAGATATGACTGAATACCGTATTGATGAACTAGCAAGCTCCTTGAGAACGCTGGATGGCTAGTAGCATCCGCCAATACAAAAGTTTTACCGCTATCGATCACCTGTGTACAAAAAGACTCTTGCCTGGGTAAGCTGCGCTCGGACGCTAGCTGATTCATGAGTCCCAAGCTGGAGAGACCTACGACAGATTTAAATCGCTGCCTATTTGCATCCATCACACTGAGAATGCAAATAGGCATGGCCATTAGCCGAGAGATATTTTGCGTGGCCTCTTCAAAAACGGGCACCGTATCGTGATTAAGCAGATTCAGACGCAGCAGCGTTTGTGTGCGCGTTACATCTCGCTCTGCTGGAGACAGTCCTTCTAACAAGCAAGAGAGCCGTGTCTGAGCAGAATCGTCTGTTGTCGAAGCCGGTTCTTTTGCGTTATCAGAAGTCCCGTAAGTCATGCGAGGTGGATCAAAAAGGCTGTAAGTTGATTCCATCATTCCCTAGCGGGTGTCAAAGTCAACCCGTAGCTTTACAGAATCTTTTATACGCAAGGGGTTCACCTATATCGTGAGTACGTATGTTTTTGTCAAACGATTGGTAGAAACATGCACTAATATATCTATCTGTACCTAACATCTATCTGCATCTGACATCTACGCTTAAGCTTGCACCGCCGTCGGAGGCGATCGCACATCGTTTTAGATAAAGCTATTTAGATTTTATTTAGATGAAAGACTTAAGTGGTGCAACATCGTTAAAAGACGGTTTCGGCTATGCAACCCCCTATTTCTATCGGCACGCTTCTACAGAATCACTACCGCATTGTCCAGCTATTGGGGCAAGGTGGGTTTGGCCGAACCTACCTCGCGGAAGATCAAGGTCGATTCAACGAACGCTGCGCTATCAAAGAATTTGTACCGATTAAAGGGGAAGATAGTTTTTCGGATAAAGCCACGCAACTCTTCAAAAGAGAAGCGTCCGTTCTCTATCAAATTAGTCATCCGCAGATTCCTAAGTTTAGGGCAACGTTTGAAGAAGAAGAGCGTCTTTTTTTAGTTCAAGATTACGTCGATGGACCGACCTTTCACAGCGTACTCAATCAGCGCAGGCAACAGGGAAGAGCCTTCTCAGAAGCTGAAGTCAAGCTGTTTTTACAGCAGATTCTTCCGGTGCTAGCCCACATTCACGCGAAGGGAATCATCCACAGAGACATAAGTCCAGACAATATCATCTTGCGGCAGCAGGATCAGCTGCCAGTGCTGATTGATTTTGGGGTGGTGAAAGAAGTCGTTACCCGCATGCAAATGGATGGGGCAGCGCCTGCGACGACCGTCGGTAAAGCTGGCTATGCCCCTAACGAACAAATGCAAACCGGCAGAGCCTATCCCAGCAGCGATCTTTACGCATTGGCTGTCACAGCTATCGTGCTCCTGACAGGCAAAGAACCACAGGTACTGTTTGACGATGTGAACTTTGCTTGGCGATGGCAAGAGTCTGCAACAGCTAGCCCAGGCTTTGCCAGTATCTTGAACAAAGCACTGAGCTATAAACCAGGCGATCGCTTTGCCTCAGTAAGCGAAATGGCCAAGGCGCTTGCAGCAGGTGGGACTAACTTAGCGGAACCTTCAAAACCGGCGACGCCGCCAGCGACGCCTGCTAGCCCACCCCCTTCCCAGCTCAAAACTGTCGCGGTTGGGCGCGCTAACCCAAATATCGGCACGGGGCAAGCCAATACACAGATCAATAGACCAACGACCGTAGGTCAAGCTAATTCGGGCCAGCAGAATCCAGGCCAGCAAGGGCCAAGCCGAAACGACCGGCATCCCAATAGCCGTCTGGTGATGCCCTCCGAGCAGGATCGCCCCTCAATGCTCGAAAATCCGCTTGCTGTTGGTGGATTAGCCGTAGGGCTAGCTGCTGTTGCAGGCTTTGGAGGCTGGGCCGTTGTGCAGAACCTGGGTTCACCGCCTGGCCCTACACCGACTATCACCTCACTCCCCCCGCTTACTGAAGAGTCACCAACGCCAACGCCGACACCGACTCAGGTTTCCCCTCAGCCGGTCGACTACCAGCAGCCTCAGTTAGCGCTGGTTCCTGATGTGACCAAGGTAGTAGAAGGCAACATGCGTGGCGGTGATACGGTTAACTATCCGCTGGTTGCAGAAGCAGGCCAGGAACTGAGCGTATCTGTAGAACAAGAAAGCGTGCTGCTCAGCGTTTTGGACGCTGAGGGGAACCCGGTGCGGCGCAATGCTAACCGCGTTAGCCAATGGGAAGGCGAACTCAGGGATGCTGGTGAATACCGTATTCAGCTCAGCCCAGTGCGCGGCGTGCCCAACAGCGACTATCGACTAGAGGTAACGCTAGGAGCGCCACCCGCTCTTGAGCCAGATCCGATTATTCCTGAACCTGAACCTGAAGTTCCAGCAATACCGGACGAAAATACAGGAGCAGGCTCCCAGCCGCCTATTGAGGAACCCGCGCAGCCTCCAGAAGAGCCCGCGCAGATAGATGTACAGTCTCAGCGGGTGTCTTTTCCTTCTGGAGCTGACTCTATAAGAGTTGCGAATAACGTCGCACCGGGACAGGTCAAACGATATTTGGTGAATGCTCAAGAGGGGCAAATCTTAACCGTACGGATTACTGAGTCTCAGGCACCTGTTTTCTTTGACTTGCTGCTGCCGAGTGGCGATATGGTGGCAGATGCTGATAGCCTACAAACCTGGCAGGGCTTATTGCCTCAAGGTGGCGACTATAGTATCGATGTCACTGCCGATCAATTCTCAGAATTTACGCTGGAAATTGAGGCCAGTGCGACGATTCCATCTGAATAGTTGAGAGTATATTGTCAGCGTTATTAATTACAGGCACGGATACAGATAGCGGCAAAACGGTGCTGACATCGGCGCTGATTGCCTATTGGCAGAAGTACTGCTGGGCTTATCGGCTCGGGGTGTGTAAACCGGTGCAGTCGGGCGTGGGCGATCGCGAACATTACACCCGCCTTTTTGATCTAGAACAAACACCTGAACAAATTAATCCGCTTTGCTACAAAACGCCCGTAGCACCGCCAATTGCAGCTGCATTAGAAGGGACTCGGGTGGACTTAGCGAAAGCTTGGCAGGCCGTGGCGCAGCTGCAGGCTAAGCGAGACTGGGTGCTGGTAGAAGGGGCCGGTGGATTAGGTTCGCCGGTCACGGCTGAGCTGACGGTGGCTGATATTGCGAATGAGTGGCGACTGCCTGCGGTACTGGTGGTACCGGTGCAGCTAGGTGCGATCGCAGCTACGGTTGCCAACGTCGCCCTTGCTGAGAAAAAACGGGTTGACCTCAAAGGCATCGTTTTGAGCTGCACTCGTCCTTGCACGCAAGGTCAGCTAGAGAACTGGACACCGATTTCAATGATTGAAGATCTCACCAGAGTGCCTGTACTGGGCGTTCTCCCTCACTTAAAACATGTGAAAAGTCACGAAGATCTCGCTGATGCTGCTGCGCAGCTGGATTTAGAACGGCTGATGCCGAAAGCTTTCTGGGCATAAAAAATCTAATAAGACAAAGATCCAACCAGACACGGCAGGCTTGCTTGAGTACTTAGCGATATACAGCTTTCGAAGAGTTGGTGTCAGGCGGTGTTCCTATCAGTAGTAGCGTTAAGCTAAATGCAGATGCGAAAGAAGAGCTGCTACGGAGACCTTATGCTGACGCTTTCTCGGCCTTTGACGACTGACTTTTTGGCGCTACGACCTGAGATTCAGGCACTGCAGGCTGACTTAGTTACCTGGCGCAGACAAATCCATCAGCGACCTGAACTGGGCTTCGAAGAAGAACTCACCTCGCAGTTTATTTGCGATCGCCTGACAGCGTGGGGGATTAATCATCAGCGCGGCGTCGCTAAAACTGGTGTTGTCGCGATGATTGAAGGGTCAGGGACGAAAGCAGATGTAGGAGAAAACCCGCCTGTGCTTGGCATTAGAGCCGATATGGACGGCCTTCCTGTTCAAGAGCTGAATGAGGTGCCCTACTGCTCTGTTCATGATGGCAAAATGCATGCCTGTGGTCACGATGGTCACGTTGCGATCGCCCTTGGGACTGCACAATACCTGCAAACTCACCGCGATCGGTTCTGCGGCACCGTTAAAATAATTTTTCAACCTGCCGAAGAGGGGCCTGGCGGCGCGAAACCGATGGTAGAAGCGGGCGTGCTCCAAAATCCCGATGTCGATGCCCTAGTTGGCCTACACCTGTGGAATAATCTACCGCTCGGCACACTCGGCGTACGCAGCGGGCCGATGATGGCCGCGACAGAATTTTTTCACTGCACGATTCAAGGGAAAGGCGGTCACGGGGCGATTCCACAACAAACCGTTGACGCGGTTGTTGTCGGGGCTCAAGTTGTCAATGCAATTCAAACGATTGTTTCTAGAAATATCAATCCGCTAAAGTCAGCAGTCGTTACTGTCGGCGAATTTAAAGCCGGCACAGCGGTTAATGTCATTGCCGACACAGCCTTTTTGAGCGGCACGGTTCGCTACTTTGACACAGACTATGGACACTTAATTCCGGAGCGATTAGAACAAGTAATTGCCGGGGTCTGTGCTGCCCATGGCGCGAGCCATCAGCTGGATTATCACAAGCTGTATCCACCGGTTGTGAACGACAGAGCGATCGCCGACCTCGTTCGGTCTGTCGCACTATCCGTCGTCGAAACACCCGCTGGTGTTGTCCCAGAATGTCAAACTATGGGCGGCGAAGACGTCTCATTCTTCTTACAAGCTGTTCCAGGATGCTACTTCTTTCTCGGCTCGGCTAACACCGAAAAAGATCTCGCCTATCCCCACCACCACCCTCGCTTCAACTTTGACGAAACCGCTCTGGGCGTCGGCGTCGAAACCTTTGTGCGCATCGTAGAAAAATTTTGCCCAGCCGGCCAGTGAATCCGGCCAGCAATATAAGCCAGCCAGTGATATAAACTAGATCACCTCTAACTGTGAGACAAGAAATTCACCTACTAAGCCTGAAGGAGCTCCTCTCTAGAGGGGATGCCCACACGGCAGGGTGGATCTGCACTTTAAGCCACCCACTATCCTCATGGGCGACTCCAAACCGACAGATCAGACCGCCTACGACATTCCGATAGACGCCGAGACGCGTACAGAAGTCTTGGAGGCGATCGCCCAAAAGCTGGACGAATATGCCTTTCCAGACGTTGCTGAAAAAATCCAAACCGACATTCACAAGCGTCTAGATGCCAAAGGCTATCAAGATATCAAAAGCGGTACGCAGCTGGCTGAAACGCTCACCGCACAGCTACAGACCCTCAGTAGCGATCTGCATCTAAAGGTCCACTTTAGCCCCGCTGTTCTCCCTCATCTAGAACCGCAGACCGAAATTCCCGTCGCCGAACTTGATCGACAAAAGCAGCAAGGCGCTCTGCGTAACTTTGACTTCAATCGGGTTGAGCGCCTACGCGGAAATATCGGCTACCTCGAAATCTTCAGCTTTGAGCCACCTGAATTTGCGGGTGCTACCGCCGCGGCTAGCCTGCAATTTTTATCGAATACCAGCGCCCTCATCATTGACCTGCGCTATAACCGAGGCGGCTCTGCCAGTATGGTGTCTTTACTCACCAGCTATCTGCTTCCGGCCTACCCTTCTGTTCATCTGACCGATCTGGTCTGGCCAAAAGAGGCGCGTACTCAACAATTTTGGACCCTGCCCCACGTAGAAGGGCCGCGCTATCTGGATAAACCTGTGTACGTCCTGATCGGCCCTGAGACCTTTTCTGCTGCCGAAGAGTTTGCCTACAACCTTAAACATCTCAAGCGGGCTGTAATCGTTGGTGAAACGACTGCAGGCGGCGCAAATCCAGGCGCGGGCTTTCGTCTTCACGACCATTTTTGGATGTTCATTCCCACTGGCCAAGCTATTAGCATCGCCACAGGTGAAAACTGGGAGGGCAGCGGCGTTCTACCCGACTTTAAAGTACCAACAGAGCTATCTCTTAAGACCGCCCAGCTGCTGGCCTTTAGAAAAGTCCTTAGGGAAGATGCAGAAGGCGCTAATCCAAAGGCACTACCAGGCAGCTTAAAGCGGGAACTCGAAGAATCTCTGACTAAAGTAGAAGCCGACCTAGATCGGATGCAGCAAGATTTAGTTGGTGAAATGAGTAAGATTCGATAGGCGTTTTCACAAAATTCAGTAGTGCTGAAACCCCTTTCGGGCAAGGAGTTTCAGCAACTGTAAAAATAACTACGATTTCTATGGATTTTGCTGCAATCGCGTGAATACTGTTACTACACAAATGTCCTCACAAGATCTAGACATTTAACTCTGTAGTGACACGCTGCTTTTCTAGCGCAACCCTTTGATGACTTCGCACCCTTCCTGTTCCGTCCAGTTAAGGCTTCAGCCAACCAGACTTCAGCAAACCAGGCTTCAGCAAACAATCAGCCGGTTCAAGCCCGCCTTTAGCCTAGCCACTGCAACTAGCATCACGATAGGCACTATCGCACTCACAGGAATTATTGCAGGGACTGCCCAAGCTCAGACAGCGATCACTCAAACGGAGTCAGCTCAGACGGATATTGGTCAAACAGGACCTAGTCAAGCAGAACTCAATCAAACAGAACTCAATCAAACAGAACTCAATCAAACAGAACTGACACAGCCTGCCACTCAACCAGCGACCACTCAAGCACCTGGGACTATTCAACCGCCTGCCGACCCCACACCAAAGCCAACGCCTTTCGAGCCCAATATCGCAGGGGTAACTGACTTATCAGCTAGTGAAAACGCTACTTTGGGCATTGGGCACCTGCGCCCAGGCACCACAGTGTCTGAAGGCGATGCGGTTAGCTGGCTATCGTCGGTAATTTTGCCGCTGTACGGTTCGCCGGGTGGTGCGCACTGGGGCTGGATTTATCAAGGATGGTTGATTCCTGCCGGTCAAGCCTATCTAGCCATTGGTCGCGATGCAGGGTTTGCGATGGTGCAATCTGATGAAAACCTCTACACATTTCCTATTCTAGAAGTCCGTGACGACGGCTGGTTTCGAGTCCAATACACGATTGGCGGCAGCGCCTGGGCCCATACCTCTCACCTGGGTCTAGGAGAAACACCTCTGATGATCGAAAACTGGGAAGATCGTCTGGCCAATCAGGCAGCTGTGTATTTTTTAGAAACAGACGGACAGCCTTTGCGATCGCGCCCTGAACCTGCCAACAATATGCTCAGCCTGGTTCCTAACGATAGCCTGATTGAACCCTTAGACTTTGCCGGTGACTGGATGCGCGTGCGGGTCACTCGGCCTACCGCAGCCTGCAACCCTCTCACAGGAGCCACTGTTACCGAAGGCTGGATGCGCTGGCGTGAAGACAATAAACCACTCGTCTGGTACAAGCCAGACGGCAGCTGCCAGCAAGGTTAGTACGTTCAGGCCATCAAACCTCTGTAAAAACGCTGAGCTAGCGCCAGCGCCTGATCCCCGGCAGCGACCTGCGACTGAAAATATTAAGATTTTCTTATCTTTTGCCGGTCTTTTGCCGTACAATCACTTAAGCGTATGGCGTAAAATTCAGCGTGAGAAGCACACCCAGGTGCCCCCCTAAATTAGACGCTTTCCGCTATTGGAAGTAGCAGAACTTTTATATTAGGCGTCCCCGCTATGTCGATTGGTTATCTCGCACTCGTCCTTCACGCCCACCTGCCTTTTGTGCGTCACCCCGAGAGCGATTTCGTACTTGAAGAAGAATGGCTATTTGAGGCGATTACAGAAACCTACGTGCCCTTACTCACGATGTTTGAGGGGCTAAAACGCGACGGCATTGACTTCAAAATGACGATGAGCATGACGCCGCCGCTGTCGTCTATGCTCCGCGATCCTTTATTACAAGAGCGTTACGACGTTCATCTCACTCAGCTCGAAGAACTGCTCGAAAAAGAAATTGAGCGCAATGAGCACAATGGTCATATTAAGTACCTAGCAGAGTACTATGCCAACGAATTCGCCAACGTGCGCAAGGTTTGGGAGCAGTACGATGGCGATCTTACAAAAGGCTTTCGTAAGTACTACGAAAGCGGCAATTTAGACATCATCACCTGCGGTGCTACCCATGGGTATCTGCCGCTGATGAAGATGTACCCTGAGGCAGTCTGGTCACAAATTGAAGTGGCCTGCCAAAGTCATGAAGAAACCTTTGGCCGTCGTCCTAGCGGTATTTGGCTTCCAGAGTGCGCTTACTACGATGGTCTAGAGCGGATGCTGGCCGATGCTGGTCTGCGGTACTTTCTAACAGACGGTCACGGCATTCTATACGCTAGGCCGCGCCCTCGCTACGGCGCATACGCACCTATCTATACAGAGGCGGGCGTTGCTGCCTTTGGCCGAGACCATGAATCGTCTCAACAGGTGTGGTCTTCTCAGGTCGGCTATCCTGGCGCTTCTGAATACCGAGAGTTCTACCGCGATCTCGGTTGGGACGCAGACTACGAGTATATTAAGCCCTATGTGATGCCTAACGGTCAGCGTAAGAACGTTGGCATCAAGTACCACAAAATTACCGGTAAGGGGCTTGGCCTATCGGATAAGGCACTCTATGACCCCTACTGGGCCAGAGAGAAGTCGGCTGAGCACGCGCAGAACTTTATGTTCAATCGGGAGCGCCAAATTGAGAACTTGAACGGCATGATGCAGCGTAAGCCCATTGTGGTCTCTCCTTATGACGCAGAGCTGTATGGGCACTGGTGGTATGAAGGCCCTTGGTTCTTGGACTACCTATTCCGTAAGAGCTGGTATGACCAGGGCACTTACGAGATGACCCACCTAGCAGACTATATGCAGAGCAACCCTACGCAGCAAGTTGCCAGGCCTTCTCAGTCTAGCTGGGGCTACAAAGGCTTCCATGAATACTGGTTGAATGAAACCAATGCCTGGGTATACCCTCATCTGCACAAGGCCGCTGAGCGGATGATTGAGCTGGCTAAGCGTGAGCCTGCCGACGACCTGCAATGGCGAGCGCTCAACCAGGCCTCGCGCGAACTGTTGCTAGCACAGTCTTCTGACTGGGCCTTCATTATGCGCACTGGCACGATGGTGCCTTACGCTGTTCGTCGTACCCGAGGGCACTTGATGCGCTTCAACAAACTGTGGGAAGACATTCGCGCAGAGAAAGTTGATGCAGGCTGGCTAGAAAAAGTAGAAGAGATTGATAATATCTTTCCAAATATCAACTATCGAACCTATCGTCCTCTTTAGCAGAATATGTCTTTAGCAGAATATGAAAGCGAGGTGAGAAAAGGATAGCCATAGCGCCCAAAACCAACAATAAGATTTGGTCGAGGAAAGTTCCAAGAACACCAGCGTATTTACGCAACTTTCTTACAACGCACAGCACATCCAAAGCCTTCTTAACAAGAGAGCGTAGCTCCCTATATCCTGTGATCGCCCGTGTGATGATGATCACAGGATAATTTTTTGGACGCTCTCTTTTTATGTTTAGCCTTTGGCAGCTGCCGATTTGGGCCGTGACTACGCTGTATCAAGTTTTGTCATGCAGGAAAGAAAACAAACTAGCACCGCCCGGCAGGCTGATTGATGTCGGTAATCATCGCTTACATCTGCTACGCTTGCCGCCTGTCAATCATGTAGATGAAGCCAAGCCTACGGTTGTGATTGATCACAGTTTGGGTGGGGTTGAGGGCTATCTGCTGGCAAGAGAAATGTCGCGGATAGCTGAAGTGTGTATGTGTGATCGCGCTGGATACGGCTGGAGTGAAATCAGCCAGTGGCCAGCGACCAGCGAGCAAAGCGTAGAATCTCTCGATATCGCACTGAGAAAAGCTGACGTCAAACCGCCCTACATTTTAGTAGGCAACTCGCTTGGCAGCTATAACATGCGACTCTATGCACACCGCTTTCCTGAAAAGGTGGTTGGTATGGTGCTCACCGATGGTTTGCATGAGAAGGCGCTGCTCAAAATGCCCGGACTGCTACGACTGCTACAGCTGCTGTTTTTCTCGGGTGTTGTTATGAGCATTGCTGGCTCAGCCTTAGGGATGGTTCGCATTGCTGCAAATATTGGCATTTTTGAGCGCATCAAGCCACAGCTGAAGTACATGCCAACCCATGACCTGCGCCCAGTTGCCCGCAGCTTCTATCGCCCAAAGCACTGGCTGACAATGGCTCGGGAAATTGCTCGAATTGACGCTAGCGGACAGCAGCTAAAAGTGGCCAATGAGTTTGGCACGCTGCCAATCGTTTATATCAAAGCTAAGTCATTTTTTCGGTCTAGCTGGCTGACTCGGTGGTTGCCTGTGCACCAGATTGAAAAGATGCGATCGCAAATGCACCAAGACCTGATGGCCCTTTCCACCCGCTGTACTCAGCTCCCCGCCCATCAAAGCAGCCACTTTGTCTGGATAGATCAACCTGAAGTCATTATTCAAGCAGTAGAGCTATTACTGCTCCGAATCGTTGTTCGGCCACTGCACGAAGAATCTCGTTAATCAGTTTCGTTGATATAGCGTTTCCGTTGATATAGAAAAGTAAGCATGCATTCTTGCTTTGCTAGTCGAGTTGCCTGTTGTTACATATCTTTTGAAGCGTTGCTGACACCACTATCATGAATACAAATAAAAGCTTTTCCATCATCTAGCGTGGTTCTAATTTCAATCTGGTTTTCAGCAGCCGTGATATCTGAGAACGCACGACCTTGATGTCGGGCCTCTATCGCATCGCTTGAACAGAAACATCCCCGCCGTCGGGTGTTGCCCACAAAATGGCTGTAGTCGACTCTTGCTTGAGTAAGTGCCACAGATACTTTTCCATCCCTGAGGCGTTAGTCGGTAATATCTGACCGCTTGTGATCGCCGCTGATATTGACTGATTGAGCTGGTAGGGCCTGTCGAGATAGGTCAACACCTCTTGCTCGATGCGCAGAGAAGTTTCCTTACGCAGCTGAGAGGCAACATTGTTGACAGCTTTTTACCCACGTAGCAAATAGGGCCGATTCTAGCTAGTAGAATCGGCCCTGTTCAGTCAGCCTTTAGTAATACCTGATTGTCAGGCTTTGCTGACGCGTTACAGCATTTAGAAACTCATCTCAGCAGCTTGCACGCGCTCTACCTGCTTCTTCTTCAGCACTAGCAAAATCTGAGAAAGACTGATGGCAATCAGGAAGGCAATCAAGCCCTTGATGCGGTTAGGATTCTGCAAGACCAGCTCACGCTCAGTTTGGCCAAAACCACCAACGTTGGGATTCGTCGTTAGCGGCGCACCTGCTTCAACAGTATCGCCTTGACTCACGACCAGAGTTGCGCCCGGTGCAATTTCGTCGGTTACCGATGAACCATCAGCGGTAGAAATGGTCACGTTGTAGCCCGAGCCGGTTTCTTCAATCGAAGAGATTGTTCCAGCTTCAGAAGCGTTGTACTGAACGTTGTTAGAGGCCATACCCGTTGGATAAACCTGACCGCGACCGCGATTGCCGCCAACAAACACCAGATTCTTACCAAAGTGAATCTTTTTGTCTGTTGCTGGATCGGGAGAAAGGACAGGGAAAACAATCTCCTGGTACTGCTCACCGGGCACTGGGCCGACAAGTACAATATTGGGTTCTTCTTCGCTATATGGCATGAAGTACGTGATGCCGACTTCTTCCTTAATCTCTTCAGGAATGCGATCTTCAGGTGCGATTTTAAAGCCGTCAGGCAACATCAAAACAGCGCCTACGTTCAAACCGCCCTTGCTACCATCGCCCAATACCTGTTGAGAATCAAGGTCGTAGGGCACCTTAACAACCGCCTTGAAAACCGTGTCAGGCAGAACTGACTGAGGCACTTCTAGGACAGTATTTTTCGCACCCAGGTGACAGTTGGCACAGACAATTTTGCCAGTCGCTTCACGCGGAGAGTCGTAGTTTTCTTGCGCCCAAAAGGGATAGGCATTGGCGGCCTGAGGCATTACCCAGCTGCTGGCACAAAGGATCAAAAATGCAGCGAAAAAGACGCTCGCGCTTTTTCCCCACTTTGGCAGGGTCGCTTTGAGCTGACTTTTTAGCCCAGAGAAAGTGAATATGGAAAGTAGTGTTTTCATGCGTGCTAGCAAGTGAATAGTTCTGATTCGAGAAGGAAAAAAGCTTTACCACTAGAGCGGGTTGTCGGCTTTACCACCGGCTTTACCACCAAGGCTGGTCGCCTGTACGGAAGTCAGTTTCTTCCCAGTTAGTCAATACGACGTTGTCATCTTCGGTGACATCAGCATGCGTCAGCGCTAAAGATAACGGCGCTGGGCCACGAACCACTTTGCCCTGATAGTCGTATTGAGAACCGTGGCAAGGACACATAAATTTATTGGCATTGGCGTTCCAGGGAACGACACACCCTAGGTGCGTACAGATGGAGTTGACACCGTAGCGCTCGATGCTACCGCCTTCATCAGTAACCACCAGATAGGTCGGGTCACCCTTTAGGCCTTGTACTAGTACTCGCTCACCTGCGCCGTGCTCGTCCAAAAACGCGGTGATATCAACGTCCATGCCCAAAGCGTCTTTTGCTGTGACGCCACCCCCTGCGCCGCCACTACTTGGAGGAATAAAGTACTTGATAATAGGGTACGCAGCGCCTAACACGGTTCCTGTAATGGTCCCGAAGGTTAGCAGGTTCATAAATTGGCGACGCCCTAAATCAGGAACATCGGGGTTTCCAGAAGCTTGAGTCATAGGTCAGCTGTCTAAACGCTACATTAATAGGATGAATTGAAAACTGAGAGGGGTTTGCCGCTGCATTACAGCAGTAATCCTTTTGTCACAGAAGGTTGCAGTTTCTCTCAACATTATTACATCGTTCAGAACCTTCACTTGAGGTCAATACTCAACTCACTCGAAATTTTTGACCTGAGGATTTCTGGTGCTCACGCCAAAGCTTCGTATGCGGCCGCTTTTAGAAGAAATCGCATGCGCCAGTTTTTTCAACGGTTCCAAGGGATTTCGATAGAAGAGGACAGACTGTTTTTATACGGGCGATCGCACACAGCAGCCACCGCACGTTCCTCTAAAATAGGGACAAGCATTTTGTAAACAAATGTAAAATCACCGAGTAGAGAGCTCATGACCGGTCAAGACTTACACGCCCTGCTAATAGAGAAATGGGGATACTCTTACGATGTTCAGCTGCGCAGACTTCCCCGTAAAGTTTTCTTTCAGGTAATGTGGCGCTATCTCGAACAAGCCTCTTTCCCTATGAGTGAAACCGACTACTTCACTCATCTCGATGAAATTGTTGCCTATCTTAATGCTTGGGGTGCAACGGAACAGATTCAAACCTTTATTACCCAAACCAACGAAAAACCTCGCCTGGGTAAAGCTGTCAGTATCCCCGTAGACTTGGGTTCTAGGGCATCAGAATGGCTGCTAGACGAAGCTTAGCGCCAAACTGTCAGCGCTGTGTTTTTTGTAATATATGTAGCGTATTAAGAACATACATCCAACATCATCTTGGTATGCCTTGCTACTTGTAATACAATTACGAATGTTTTGATGGCCGTTTTGAATATTTTGACTGTGAATGTTTTAACGCCTTGAGTTTTAAGACCTTGGTTGGATAGCGCTTTTTGAGTCGCGTTTTATTCTTTAGGAGTCAGAACTTTTCAGACCGGCCCACCACTACTTTAAGACTATCTTCACCTTTAAAACAGACCGTTTTCAAAGCAACTAAACAATAACTATCGATGGCTTCTGCTGGATAGCTTTTTCTCTATTGACAGAACTCTCTACACGTTTTGTGTGTGGTCTGTTTGGTACGAGTTTAAAGAGCCGCGCAGGAAAGAGCAATCCATAGTCAACCCCAAAACAAACTCTACGGTGAAGCAGATGTATAACAAACCTGCCTAGCCTGTCATTAAACTGCTTTTGGACTTTACCTGATGCATTAGGCGGCGGTAGGCTACCGAATCGAGAACATCAAATCTCACTAATCGTACATCCATTTTTTGTGTACTACAGTGCGTTTTATTTCTGAAGGAAGCAGCCGTAACCAAGTGTTAAGGTCTTTGTGATCATCACCACGCTTTGAGGCTCTGCTGCTGTGATTAGTTCTGCAACGCTGCCGCTGAAAACGATGCTTTCACGCATCGAGACGAATAACCGTCTCAAGTTATTTTCAGGCTCGTCTAACCGAACGCTTTCTAGAGAAGTTGCCCGCTATTTGGGTACCGATCTAGGTCCAATGGTGCGAAAGCACTTTGCCGACGGAGAACTCTATGTTCAAATTCAAGAATCTATTCGTGGCTGCGATGTCTATCTGATTCAGCCCACCTGCCACCCGGTAAACGACAACCTGATGGAGCTGCTGATTATGATCGATGCTTGCCACAGAGCATCAGCCCGTCAAATTACAGCGGTGATTCCGTATTATGGCTACGCCAGGGCCGACCGAAAGACCGCTGGCCGCGAATCTATTACCGCCAAACTGGTCGCTAACTTAATCACCCAAGCGGGGGCCAATCGCGTTTTAGCCCTGGATTTGCACTCGGCACAAATCCAGGGCTATTTTGATATCCCCTGCGATCATGTCTATGGTTCACCGGTTCTAGTTGAGTATCTAGCCAGTAAAAATATTGAAGATCTGGTAGTGGTTTCGCCAGATGTCGGTGGGGTTGCCCGCGCCCGCGCCTTTGCCAAAATGCTGGATGACGCGCCTCTGGCCATTATTGATAAGCGCAGACAGGCACACAATGTGGCCGAAGTGATGAACCTAATTGGCGATGTAGAAGGCAAGACTGCTGTGCTGGTCGATGACATGATTGACACGGCTGGCACTATTTGTGAAGGTGCGCGCGTTCTTCGAGAAAATGGGGCTAGCCGTGTCTATGCTTGTGCTACTCACGCGGTCTTTTCACCGCCCGCTGTAGAGCGGCTTTCGAGCGGTCTCTTTGAAGAAGTGATTGTGACCAACACAATCCCGGTTGTTCCCGACCGTCAGTTTGAGCAGCTCACAGTACTGTCTGTTGCCAATATGCTAGGGGAAACTATCTGGCGAATCCACGAGGAAAGTTCTGTAAGCAGCATGTTTAGAGGCTAGTGTGGCTACAGATCGGCCTGATCTAGGCTCTTTTGCTAGCGCTACCTTCTAAAAAGGGGTGCGAAAGCACGATTAGCGATCGCACCCCATTTTTATAAAATTAGAAACCGAGAATTAAACCAAGCGCCCGAAAGGCGGCTTAGCGGCGAGAACGACGCTTACGCTGACGTTGACGAGCTAGCGCTTTACGCTTGTGCTTTTCGGGAGGTGTCTCAAAATAGCGGTTTTTCTTGATGTCTTGGAAAATACCTGCTCGCACTACCTTACGCTTGAACCGTCGTAGGGCTGCTTCGAGATTTTCATCTTGTCCGAGGACAACTTGAGCCATGTGTTTTTCACCTCCTTGTATTTAACGAATAGACCGAGGATACAGTTTACCCCAATATCGGCGCTTATCGAAGGCCAATATTGGGGTATCTGTGATATCTATACGCCGCTAAATAAGGTGGTACTTAGGAGCTGTAAGCCAATGAAGAGTAAAGCTAACCCTAGCTCCACCCACCGCTAGAAGGACGATTGCGAGGCTCACGGGGCTTAGCTTTATTGACGCGTAGCTCTCTGCCCATCCATTCAGCACCATCTAGCGCTTCGATCGCCTTTTCCTCGTTAGACTCTTCCTCCATTTCGACGAATGCAAATCCACGAGGTCTGCTAGTTTCGCGGTCGGTTGGCAGGGTAATGCGCTTTACCTTACCGTATTCAGAAAAAACGCCTTCTAAGTCTTCTTCTGTTGCACTGTAAGACAGGTTGCCTACGTAGATTGACATGGCCCGTTGGCTCTCCAATAAAATGAGATGTTTTAATTTAAAGATGAAGTATTTTTAACGGGCTTAGTCAATTGTTATCATAGCTAAAGCAGAGCTTACTTCAATTGATAATAAATTGAACTAACTCCCTAATTCGACATCTGTAATTGTGGTTAATCACCAACATATCATAATCAATCTTGATACGTGTGTTTCATAGAAATCACTAATCGCTAAAGAAGTATCAACCCGCTGCAACAGATGCATACGGACGTTTCATTCATTTTTTTGTTCCCCTCATAGCGCCCTACAAGCAGTTGACATTTCTATCTCTGAGAGAAAAATATACTGCTCATTGGCAATGCTTTTTGCCTGGGTTGACGACTATTCTCAGAGGCCCATTTCCCTCCTCCAAGGGTTGAGGAAGTGGAAACGAAAAACTGTTAACTTTCGCAATTATTATTTACAGTCGCAAGCTCAAAAAGCTTCTATACAGACACCTAATTAGTCGTTAAAACTATTAGGCTATTTCTATATAAAAGCTCTAAGAGATACTGTTTTCTCAGATTTTAGTACTGTTATCGTGTTTTTTCGGCCCAGACGCGTGTCGGCAACCCCCAAACATAGATAAAGCCTTCTGCGGCCTTATGATCGAACTTGTCATCGGCGGTGTAGGTAGCCAGCTCTTCTGAATAGAGAGCGCTGCTGGATTTACGACCGGCTAGGATCGCGTTGCCTTTGAATAGCTTGACGCGAACCACACCAGAAACGCGCTCTTGAGTTTGTTGAATAAACGCATCTAAAGCAGACTTTAGCGGGCTGTACCACAGGCCGTTGTAAATCATCTGAGCGTAGGACTGCTCGATACCGCGCTTATATTGGGTGACATCCCCAGTCAGCGTCAAGCTCTCCAAATCGCGGTGAGCCGCGATTAGCACCAGTAGAGCAGGGGCTTCGTAGATTTCGCGAGATTTAATGCCAACGAGCCGATTCTCTAACATGTCGATTCGACCAATGCCGTGGCGTCCGGCGGTATCGTTGAGCTGAGTCATTAGCTCAATAGGCGAAAGGGCATTGCCGTTAAGGCTAACTGGACAGCCGCGCTCAAATCCAATCTCAACGTACTCTGGTTCATCTGGCGTGTCAGCGATCGCCTTGGTCATCACGAAAACTTCTTCGGTCGGCTCCGTCCAAGGGTCTTCTAGCGGGCCCGCTTCAATGGAGCGCCCCAGCAGATTGCGGTCGATGCTATAAGGCGAAGATTTTTTTACCGGAAAAGTCAGACCAAACTTTTCGCCGTAGGCCATTGCTTCTTCGCGGCTCATTCCCCACTCACGCGCAGGCGCTAATACTTTTAGGTTAGGGTTTAAGGCGGTAATGGCGACGTCGAAGCGGACCTGGTCATTGCCTTTGGCAGTGCAGCCGTGGGCAACCGCGTCCGCGCCGTACTTCTCGGCGGTATCGACTAATAGCTTGGCAATTAGGGGCCGAGCCAGCGCGGTGGACAGAGGGTAACGGTTCTCGTAAAGTGCGTTGGCCTGTATCGCTGGAAAAGCGTAGTCCGTAATGAAGGGTTCTATGACATCAGTAACGACTGACTCTGCCGCGCCGCAATCTAGCGCTTTTTTGCGGATGGGCTCTAGCTCATCGCCTTGACCGAGGTCTGCTGCTAGCGTAATAACTTCCTTAACGCCGTATTCTTCTTTGAGGTAAGGAATACAAACGGTAGTATCAACACCACCCGAATATGCCAAAACAACCTTATCTGCGCGGCCCATATCTGATCTTGTCCGTATATGAAGTGATCCGCTTCATATTATGGCAGGCAGAGGGGATTGAAGAAGCTCAGTGTTGACTGACAGTGGGCACAAAATAAGGCTGCCATCGATTGAGTGAAAATAAAATATCATACAGGTATAGATAGAGTGGACACTTAACCCTCAAAATAGCTCTTGCAAATCGCCCTTGATGTACCTATGTTTTTTAGCATTGTTATCCCGACGTACAATCGCAAGCCAATTTTGGAAAAGTGCCTGCGTGCAATGGAGCATCAGGTAGTGCGCTCTAACAGCTCGTCAGAAGATTCAGCGGGCGATGCCACAAAAAGTCATGCTGCTGAGGGCTACGAAATAGAGGGCTATGAAATTGTGCTGGTCGATGATGGTTCGACCGATGGCACAGTCGAGTGGATTCAGAGCCATGCGAATGAGTTTCCGCATGTGGTGCTTTACGAGCAGAATCACGAAGGGGCTGCGATCGCACGTAATTTCGGGGTTCAGCAGGCAAAGGGCGACACCATTATTTTCATCGACAGCGATTTGGTAGTGCTTGAAGACTTTTTGCAGTATCACGCGGATGCTTTAGCCACAGCCTACGCGCAGGGGAACGAGCGCGTTTTCACCTACGGGCGTGTCGTCAACACCTGCAACTTTGAAGCGCCGACATCAGAGCCCTTTAAGGTGACAGACTATTCTCGGGCCTTCTTTGCGACCGGAAATGTAGCGATCGCCAAAAAATGGCTGACAGAAGCGGGCCTATTCGATCCGCAGTTCACTCAATACGGATGGGAAGACCTAGAGCTTGGCGTTCGCCTCAAAAACATGGGGCTGTCTTTAATTAAGTGTCCAGAAGCCGTTGGCTATCACTGGCATCCGGCCTTTTCGGTTGAGGAACTGCCGAAGCTGATCGATCAGGAGATTCAGCGGGCCCGCATGGGTGTAGTTTTTTACCAAAAGCATCCGACTTTCAACGTGCGGATGATGATTCAGATGACCTGGCTGCACAAAGTCTTGTGGGGTGTGCTTTCTCTGGGCGGACTGCTGAATGAAAAGACGCTGGGCCCAACCCTACGCTGGCTAATTGATAAAGGCTATCCTCAGCTTTCACAGGAGCTGAGCCGGGTCTTTTTGAACTGGTACAACGTTAACGCGGTCCATGATGCGTACCGAGAGGCCAAGTCATCTTGACGATCAAGCTGGACTACGCTCGGTCATCCGGCAAGTACAAAGCGTTCGCCACTTGGCTCTATACATCTCCAGTAGGTGAAACCGTTGACGCGTATGAGGAATATTATGTAGAGAGAGCTAAGTGGTCAGCAGCGGTGGGACCCTGCGTCGCCTTGCGGCGCTAAGGAAGGCCCACCGAGACAATTAAATTGCCAAATGCATCTGGCGATTGCTATACGTCGATGCTGTATGGAGCAAATCACTATGGCAGATGATGCGGTTCGACTGTTTCGAATGCTGGTAGAGGCAGGCGCAAAACCGGGAGAAGATTTCTCCTACGATAGACAAACTGGCTCGGCGCAGATTACAGATCTCGCCTTTGAAAAGCTGAAAAACGCTTATCCTGACGTCGATTGGGCTAGCATCTGCAAGCGCGTGGAAATTGACCCGGCACTTCCCGCTGAATATCTTGATAGCTATCTAGGCGTTGATTTTGTCGAGCGAATTTTGACCCGCGTAGAACAAAGGCTAGAAGAGCTAGAAGGAGGCGAAGCAACCTGGTATTTACAGCAGGTTTTGGGCGGGGTAGAACACCGAACCAATGTGTCACTCTACGTGCTTTTGCAAAGACGTTTGAGCCTAAGCAAGCAAGCCCGGCTCGAAATGCTGCTGAGACAGTCAGCAACCCCTTGTTACATCTGGATGAGCGATTTAGTAGAGGCCGCAGGTGGAGAACATACAGATATTGAGCTTTGCGGTGATGAAGCCACACTGACGCAGCAGGGGCTAGCACTGCTCACAGCAGTATGGGACGGGGAGTACGACCTGTTGGAAGAAGACAGTTTAGAAAGCGAAGACAGTTTAGAAAGCGAAGACAGTTCAGGAGGTGAAGACAGTTCAGAAGGTGAAGACAGTTCATCATCGAACGAGCCGCCAGAGACGCCGTAAGAAGGATCAACAATCAAACTGTGGCTCAGGCTACTCGGGCGCTGCAGGCTATTCACGATGTGGATTCGAGCTGACCAGTAGCGTGTATCCCTGCAACTGATTATCGCAGGTGGCCAGATACAAAATAGCGTCACCGACAGCGGCAAACGCGGTGTTGGCCTCTTCATCATTTCCTTTCACCAGGTCGGTGCCTGAATGCGGTAAAGGCACCGGACCATAAAGAACATTTTCAGTCGATAGTATCGGCGTACTCAAAACATCTGGCGCTGCCACAATCAGATTGGCAACGACACCCTGAGCAGAAAAATGCGCTGAAATCGACTGAGTTAGTGCAACCAACCCGCCCTGACAAATGCCAGAAACAGTGTAGTCAGCCGCCGGCCCATCGCGCTCTACCAAATTGATAATGCTTCCCTGCCCAGCATTTTGGAGAAAGGGCAGGGCGTACTGGCAGCAGAAAAAGGTGCCCGTGAGGGTCGCTTCAACGATTCGCGCCCAGGTATTTTCGGTCACGCTGAGTAGGGTGCGATCGCTCTCGTGAGAACTACTGGCATTATTAAATAAAATATCTAAGCGGCCATAGGTGGCAATAGTTTCATCAATGGCCGCTTGAACATCAGACATCAGCGCAATATCTGCCAGGATAAAACTGGCACGCCCACCTGCCTGCTGAATTTCGGCGACCGTTGCCTGTCCTTGCGCCGCGTTACGGCCGCAGATCATCACGCTAGCGCCCGCTGCCGCTAGCTGCCGAGCCGTCTTCGCGCAGCGGCCTCTTTGGCTGCTAGTAATTAAAGCAACCTTACTTGCTAGGCGCATGGCAACGCCCTAGAACAACAAAGACAAAAACAGCATAACGACAACAACCAGCGTGACGAGGAACAGCGATCGCAAAACATAGGAACTATATGAATAGTGGCAAGATGTCACCACTCAAAAAGGGTGAAAGCAGCAAAAGCCACCATTTTCACAGTAAAAATTTATACCTCAAAATAGCAATCGGTCAATGGAAATCTAACAATGTCCGCCGACAAAAATGCTGTCAGCAGCCAGCAAAATCGATAGTTCAATGAACAATAAAGCCTGTAACCCTACCGCTAGTAGCTGAATGCAGTCAGTAGCCGACTGTAGTACTTCGCTTCGCGGAAAAACAGCCACATATAGCCAATTGAGCGAAACCAAAGTTTAGATAGCCATACTACCAAGCACAGGATTCTTATCACGCTGGGAGAGGCCAAAAGAAAGCCGCCATAGCCCATTGACAACAGGCAGATGGTTAAAGTTTCTGAATGCTGAAAACGGTCATCTGTATACAGCGATACATCATGACACGGACTATTCGCTGACTGTTTAAAAAAATCATCCATTAGCAGAGGCTTCGATTAAAGATCGTAATAAAGCAACGGACCTTAATATCCAGATGTCTCAAATCACCAAAATCGCCCTATCTTCCCCTTTGGTGCACCTAAGACCGACTGAAGTAGCTGATTTACCTTTTGTGATGGATGCAGAACAGCACTCTGATAATGCACCCTACGTCAACCAGTGGACGATAGAACAGCATAAAGATGCGATCGCCTCTACTAATGACGGGCATTTCATTGCTCAGACTAATAACGCGTCGGGAACCGCCAGAATTGGCTATCTCATCCTGACGGGGTTAACAGATCCTCATCAGGTAGTACTGCTCAGGCGCATCGTGGTTACAGCAAAGGGACAAGGATATGGACGACAAATACTGCAGTGGGCAAAGCAATTTACTTTTGAGCACCTTGGCTACCATCGACTGTGGCTAGATGTCATTGTTAGTAATCAGCGGGCTCAGGCGCTATACCTCAGTGAAGGGTTTGTAATTGAAGGCACCCTGAGAGAAGCCTATAAAAATGAGCAAAGCTTTGAAGATATGCTGATTTTGTCGCTGCTGCGCCCAGAATATCTGAGAACCCAGCGCAGCTGAGCACCCTAAGCTCACAGAGCGCTAGCTAAACTCACAGAGCGCTAGCTAAACTCACAAAGCGCTAGGGAGATAAGTCTATACAGCCCTGTAGCCTGACAAAGGGTCCCATGATAGGCCAATAGCAACTAGATGGTGCGCTACACAGCAACGGCAACCGGTAGATACGTGAGGACTTCTACACCAGATTTAGTCACCGCCAGGGTGTGCTCAAACTGGGCAGAGAGCTTGCCGTCTTGCGTCACAGCAGTCCACTTATCATCTAGCAGGTCCACCTCATGAGTGCCTTCGTTTAGCATGGGTTCAATCGTAAAGACCATGCCCGGACGAATCTTTTTTCCCTTTCCTTTCACGCCGTAGTGAGGAATCTGAGGCTCCGCATGAAACGTTCGATGAACGCCGTGGCCCACAAAATCGCGAACGACAGAAAACCCCTCTGACTCAGCATAGGCTTGAATCGCCGCACCAATATCACCGATCCGTCCGCCAACTTCAACCGCTTCAATCCCTTTCCAAAGCGCCTTTTTGGTGACTTCCACCAGCTTGCGAGCTTTAGGCGAGACCTCTCCCACCATAAAAGTACGCGAACTATCGCCGTGATAGCCGTTTAGCAAAGGCGTAACGTCAATGTTGATAATATCACCGTCTTCAAGAACATCTTTCTTGTTTGGAATGCCGTGACAGACCACTTCATTGATACTGGTGCAGATAGACATCGGAAAGTCTTCGGCCCCTTGAGCACCTGGATAGCCGAGCGGTGCACTGGTCGCACCATGGGCCTGGGTCCATTCTTCAGCCGCATCGTTGAGTTCTAGCGTGCTGACGCCAGGAACGACCATCGGAGTGAGAAAATCTAGCAGTTCAGAAGATAAGCGACAGGCAGGACGCATCGCATCTATTTCTCGGCTAGAAAGTAGCGTAATGCCTCTGAAAGGCGTGTCATCGGATTTTGATTTTTGTCTCACCACGGCGTAAGTATCTATTATATGTAGGGCTGCTTCTACTCTAGCGTTATTGTCCTCAAATTGAGATTTGAACCCAAAGTTAACAGACTGTTTTCCCCATGAGGTAACACAGGTTCGGATGTTCAAGGAACTATTGTAAAGTCCATCAGCGGCCTAAATTCAGCGGCCTAAATTTAAACTAATTAGGGTACGGTAAGGGCCCGGGTGCAATAAATGCAATAGGAGAAAATAGACATGAGGGTGTGGCTAGCGGCGTTTGTCCTGCTATTTGCGGCAATAGAATTATTCGAATGGATAACGCAGCTGGGTAGTTGGCAACCAACAGGTGTCTGGCTGATCCTCGGCGGCATGGGCCTAGCGGCCTTGAGCAATGCGAACCATCTGCCAAAGCTTGATTCGACAGCAGACAGTACATCCGAACAGTCCAATGAAAAGACTGCTAAGAAAAAAGCTGAAGCACAAAAAGCAACCAGCGCAAATGAGCCAGTTGCACTGAGATCGGCCGCTCAAGGGGAAAAAATCGCCCCTCAAGCGGCCGATGAATCAGACAAAGACTCTATTTCTTTTAAGGTGAGACCGCTCAAACGCTAGCGTCTGGCACGCTAATTTCAAAGAACAGATAAACGATCTTTTGTTTGCAGATTTAGCCGAAACGACCAGAAACATAGTCGCGGGTGTATTCTTCTTTAGGATTACTGAAGATGTCCTGCGTGTGGTTGTACTCAACCAGATACCCCATCTTGCCGCCTTGGTCGGTCGCAACTGCGTTGAAGAAAGCAGTGCGATCCGAGACGCGAGAGGCCTGCTGCATGTTGTGAGTCACGATCACGATAGTGTATCGCTCTTTCAGCTCATGCATTAGTTCTTCTACCTTGATAGTAGAAATCGGATCGAGCGCTGAGCAGGGTTCATCCATCAGGATCACTTCGGGTTCGATGGCGATCGCCCGCGCAATACATAGTCTTTGCTGCTGACCACCCGACAGCCCCAAGCCACTCTCTTGCAACTTGTCTTTAACCTCGTCCCACAGCGCTGCGCCGCGCAAAGACCGCTCTACTAGCTCGTCGTAATTGCCTTGATAGCCATTGATTCTGGCACCAAACGTAATATTGTCGTAGATAGACTTGGGAAAGGGGTTCGGCTTTTGGAAAACCATGCCTACACGACGGCGGAGCTCAACAGGGTCAACGCGCTTGCCAGTGATTTCCTCACCATCAAACAAAATGCGGCCATCAACCCGAGCGCTAGGGATGAGATCGTTCATTCGATTAAAGCAGCGCAAGATGGTGCTTTTACCGCAGCCAGAAGGTCCGATGAATGCAACAATTTCATGCTCAGGAATTTCAAGATAGACATCTTTAACCGCTAGGTTACTGCCGTAATAGACGGAGACCTTCTCCATCTGCAACGCAATTGTTTTAGAATCGGAAACTTCTGAAATCGAAGTAGACGGAAGAGGCGTAGGCATGATGAGACCGTGTGGAATGACAGTTAGGAGTGAAAAGGTAAACCGCTGAACGTAAGGTCGATTAAATATACCGACCTCCTAGATTGCCGTTTAGAACCGGCCCTTTAAAGCAGGCCCTTTAGAACAGATTTATGTAAACAAAGGGGCTCAGATCTTCTTAGAAGTCTTTTTGGAAATGATTACGGAGATAAACGGCAACGCCATTCATTACCAGTAGCATGGCCATCAGCACAATGATGCCGGACGCTGCAATGTAATGAAACTCTTCTTGAGGTCGTCCAACCCAGTTATAAATTTGAATAGGCATTGCCGTGAACTGACTCTGCAATCCTTCCGGCAAGAAGGAAATAAAGACAGCTGCACCTACAGCAATCAAGGGAGCAGTTTCGCCAATGGCCCGAGAGAGCGCCAAGATAACACCCGTGAGAATTCCTGGTACCGCCGCGGGCAGTACGTGGCTCCAAATTACCTGCCAGCGTGTCGCACCCAGCGCGTAGCCAGCTAGCCTTAAACTATTGGGAATGGCTCTGAGCGCCTCTCGGGTAGACACAATGACGACTGGCAAAATCAGCAGCGACAGCGTCAGTGAACCAGAAAGTACGCTACGACCACCGGTAATGGGCTGCATGATTCGAGCAAACACTGCCAAACCCAGCAAACCGTAAATAATAGAGGGAACGCCTGCTAGGTTACCGATGTTAATCTCAACCAGCCGGGTAAACCAGTTGTCCTCAGCGAACTCCTCTAGAAAAATGCCTGCGCCCACACCAAGGGGAACGGTGAACAGCGCGACTAAGCACATTACCCAAACCGTGCCAACCAAGGCGGCGATAATGCCAGCATTTTCGGCCCGACGAGAAGGGAAGCTAGTGATAAAGTTCCAGTTGAGCGTGCCTATGCCATCAGCCACGATAGTGACCAATAGCCACACTAGGATGAGGATCGAAACGCCCGTAGCACCCCAAGCTGCGTATTTGAATATCCTATCTATGGTGTAGCGGCTGCCTAAATTGGCAGTGAAGTGTGATTGCTTTTGCCCCTTGTCAACAACACGAGAAGAAACGTCTGTTTTCATTTCCAACCCTCAGATTTGCGCGCTTGTCTAACTACCATCTGTCCAATTACCGCTTGTCTAATCTACCGTTTGTCAATCTATTGCCTGTCTAGCTAGCAGTTGCCTAATCACATCCTTGCTGTGCTTTAGACTGACCCCAATTTAAGGTCGCTTGCTTAGTCGTATTGTTTAGTCGTATTGCTTAGTCGTCTTGCTTAGTCGTATTTCTCACGGAAGCGGCGGACAAACCAAAAGCTGAAGATATTCAACGCAAAGGTCATGATGAACAGCGTCATGCCTACGGCGTACAGGGTTTTGTACTCAATGGTGCCGTAAGGGGCATCACCTTTCGTAATTTGTACGATGAAAGCTGTCATCGTCATCACTGGCACGAAAGGGTTGAACCCCAGTGTAGGATTAGCACCTGCGGCTAAAGTAACAATCATGGTTTCTCCTACCGCGCGTGACGTCGCCAGAATAAGCGAGGAGACAATACCTGAAAGGGCAGCCGGTAAGACAACTGAAGTAACGGTCTCTCGCTTGGTGGCACCCAGCGCGTAGGCACCATCCTTCAAACTACGGGGTACCGCATACAGCGCGTCTTCACTCAAAGAAGCCACCATAGGCGTGATCATAATGCCCAAAACTAAACCGGCGCTGAGCGCGTTGAACCCCTGAAGGTCAGGCAAAAATATCTGTAGAAAGGGCGTAACTGTGAGCAGTGCAAAATACCCGTATACAACGGTGGGAACGCCTGCCAATATTTCAAGCATGGGCTTAAGAATACGTCGGATCCGAGGCGTTGCATATTCACTTAAGCAAATAGCAGAGAGTAACCCTAGCGGTAGCGCCACCATAATGGAGATGACCGAGATCATCATGGTGGCACTGACGAGAACGAAGATACCAAACTGCTTACTCGCAAATAAGGGTGTCCATCGGGTATCGGTCAAAAACTGGCTGATGGGAACCTCTTTGAAAAACTCAATAGTTTCAAAGATGAGGGTCGCTAAAATTCCTATCGTAGTGAGGATAGAAATAGCGGCAAATGAGCCAAAAATGATTTTGACGATGGTCTGGATTGCTTTCGCGCGATCGCGTTTTGGACTCCAGCTACCTGGAGCAATATCTCCAGTTACGTTGTCCGTCATAGAGAAAGCCTCAACTGTACGTGGATAGACAAAGCGTGAATGAATGGAGCTGATAGGTTGATGGAACTCTCAGCATCTAGCATTAGCTGCTGACTGAAGCTGCTTATACGCCAGCTTCAGTCAGCAAAAGCCGTTAGCTAGGGTCCTTTCCCAGCTTGCCTTCGTCAACGCGAGCCTTGGAAGCAGCCAGGTCTTCATCAGGCAGAGGAACATAGCCCACTTCCTGAACCAAATCGCCGTTTGCAGGGTCTAGCTTGTAATCAACAAATGCTTGAACCTGTGGCTTGGTGTCGTAAGCCTCTTTCTTCACGTAGAAGAACAGCGGGCGAGACATAGGGTTGTAAGATCCGTCCGCAATTGTTTCGAGCGTGGGGGCGATGCACTCACCGTCTTCGTTCTCAATCTCTAGAGACTTCAGGTCGCCCTCATTCTCTGCGTAGTAGGCATAGCCGAAGTATCCCAGACCACCGTTAGAAGATTCAACACCTGTCACCACTACGTTGTCGTCTTCACTGGAGGTGTAATCACCGCGGCTAGCACCTTCTTCACCGTTCACTTCTTCGGTAAAGTAATCGAAAGTACCAGAGTCGGTACCCGGACCGTAAAGAGCTAAAGGCTCGTCAGGAAACTCAGCTCTGACCTGATTCCAATTTTCTACACTGCCTTCTGCTTCAGGAGACCAAATCGCATTGAGTTCATCCACAGTCAGGCACTGAGCCCAATCATTAGCTGTCGCCGTTACAACGGTAATACCGTCGTATGCAATAGGTACTTCAATGAACTCGATACCGGCTGCTTCACAAGTGGCCACTTCCTCGTCCTTGATGGCACGAGAGGCGTTAGAGATATCAGTTTCACCGCCGCAGAACTTCTCAAATCCGCCGCCAGAGCCAGAAACACCCACCGTTACACGGGTCTCGGGGTTGGCAATTTGAAACTCCTCTGCCATGGCTTCAGAGATAGGAAAGACCGTACTAGAACCGTCGATTTGAATATCACCAGAGACGCCCTCACCAGCAGCGGCAGGCTCGCCATCAACAGACGTATCAGCACCGCCACCACCACAAGCCGCAAGGCCAACTAACGCTAAAATAGAAAAAGAACAAGCTAAACGGCGAGCAGAACGTGCTCCCAATTGGCTGACAAATTGCATGGAACCTATCACTCCTAAAATACTGGTTGAAAATACGCTAGTTGAAAGTATGAGTCGCAATCGCGATGGCCTTAAATTGACTCATAGTCGCATTGTGACTGAAGCGTAGCGTTTTTAAGTAAAGGCTAGGTTAAGGATTGGCCCGTCAAAAGTGACTGTTGTGTCATTTTCAAATGTATTTTAGAGAACATTTATTTAGTATCAGGCATAACTTTTTCCTATGTACAAAGTTATTTACGACGGCAACTGCAACCTGTGTGTCACGCTCGTACAGCTACTCGAAAAACTCGATCGCGGGCAGCAGTTTAGCTATGTGCCGATGCAAGACGAAGCAACGCTAGCTCAGTTTGATGTCACTGCTGAGGACTGCGAAATGGGAATGATTTTGATTGCACCGTCAGGCCCAGAAGGCAGCTCAGAAAGTAGAAGAGGCCAGCGATGGCAGGGCAGTGATGCAGCTGAGGAGATTGGCCGACTGCTACCGATGGGCTCAGTGTTTGTGAACGCCTACAGAGCATTGCCAGGGGCTAAGCCTTCAGGCGATCGCGCCTACGAATTCATTCGCGACAACCGCTACAAGCTTTTTGGTAAGCGAGAGCAAACCTACACTGCTCACTACCCCGTATGCGAAGACGACAGCTGTAGTAAGGCTTTCTAAAGTCTTTCTATAGGGGCTTTTTGAACGATGATTAAGGCCCTGAGAAAATAACCTGCTCTAGATCTGCCCGGCTTAAGGAATATTTGAAGCTACGCTGCACAGCTTTACCCTGACTGCTGGCGTAGTACACCACAATTGAATCCACATCTAGACGTAGTTCGGCGGTCCAGCCTGTGCTAGAAAACCGCCACTGACTGATGTCATTGTCGTCGCGCTGGCAGCCCTTGTCACGAAGCCAGGCTTCGATTTCGGGGAGAGGATGGCTGTAGAGAGGAGTAGAAGCAGGAGGCATAAGGCTTTAGGGCGGTTTGGGTTAGGGCGAGAGGGAAGATTGATCAGCGCGGTCGAGGGAAGGGGCAGCCGCTGAGGGCGCAGCGTTAACTGAAGGCTGAGGGTAAATAAAACCTGGTGATTGCCTGGTTGCTGAAGCAGTAGGCTGAGCGGCCTCTGTATCTATGGATTGATTTAAAGCATCCGTATCGACGTCTTGGGTCACTGTTATCGCAGGCTGAGCGGCACCCAGATCTGGCTGGGTAATGGGCAGCTGGCCTTTGGTTAGGCCAATGGTGAAGACCAAAATTAGACAGCCGACAAAGGTGATTCCTAAGATGAATAGCGCAAACAGTTCCCCAGCAGAGAGCGGGCGATCGGTAGGGTCTAGATAGGCGCTGGCGGTGGGGTCGTAGGATTTCCCATCAGGGGCCACCTGGCTAAGCGGCTGCATGACTGAGAGCCGAGAGTAGCCAATTTTGTAGTCGTAGGCAATACGCTTTTCGGGGCTGCTGAGGGTGGCGTAAGCTTCGTTGAGAGCCTGAAATTTTACGGTGGCGATCGCACTTTCTAGCTCAGTGGTATCTGGATGGTACAGCTTGCTCAAATCTCGATAGGCCCGGCGGATGTCTTGCACTGAAGCGCCAGGACGTAGACCCAGAAGATCATAAAAATCAGACTCCGAAGAAGACGTTGACATTGGAAAAAGGTCTCCTCCTTTTTAAGCGGGTGAATAGGTCAGTGACGCGTGATCGAAAGCGCTGCGAGTGAGACGAATTTGAGCAATCGTAAACACCACCGGAATCACCCGGCTGTAGTTTGTTGCTACCGCCCGCCAGCCTAAATCGGCTAAAAACCAGGTCCACAGCGCTGGACCCAAGCAGGCTAGTAGACCCCGCATAGCGCCATAACGTGCAGAGGTGGCAACCATGCCGCGAGACGCCATTTGCACAGTCACTCTTGACTGAACCTGCGCGGCGGCGGTTAGCCCACCTTTAACCAGCGCCTGTTTGGCAACCTGATACCGGGCCCAGTGCAGCGCAAACTGCTGAGCGATTTGTTTTAACAGCCAGGGCCGAACCATGGCGCTAAGCGCGATCGCACTACCCCCTTTTGCCAATAGGGCCATGGGATTATTTTGCAGCGTCTCTGGCAGCTGAGCAAACTCTTCGGCGCTCACAATGCTGCTGTGCACCTGCTGCTGCATCTGCCGCTGCTCACGCTCAGGCAAACGCTGCCACGTTTTTTCTAGCAAGACTAAAAAGACTTCCGATTCTAAGTCGGCTGTGGGGAGCGTCTCATAGCGGCGCATCTTGAGATAGCGACATACTTGTAAAAGAGCTTGGCGGTAGCTTACCTGCTGCGTCTGACTGCGTAATACTGTAAATCCGTCAGCGGCCAAATAGCGAAATCGCTGCTCTAGCAAGCGGATTTGCTCTGAGCGAGAATGCTTACTAATGTCTACTGGCTGCGGTGTATACAGATAATCTAATGGATTGAACTTAGGCTGAAATAGCAGTTGAGCCATGGCGTCTAGTTCGTCATCAGTGGCAAGATCTAGGCCGCTTCTTAATTCATCCACTTGCTTTGCTCGCTGCGTTTTCAAAGTGTTTTTAACTAAATGCATTCAGAAAAATTGCTATATCAATCAGTATAAGAGGAGGCCGGTGCATTATGTGGGACATAGCTATTATCGGGACAGGACTAGCGGGGCTGAGCTGTATGCGTCAGCTCAAAGCCTCTGGGCAGCAGGTTTGCATACTCGATAAGTCGCGTGGTCTGGGTGGACGAATGGCGACCCGCAGAGTGACAGGCCCCATCAGGGTGGACCATGGCCTGCGCTACTGGCCCAGTGAAGCGTCAGCCCCTGAGCTAGCGCCTTTGACCCACGAGCTGATTGAAGCAGGTGTGCTGAAGCCCTGGGCAGTGAGTGCCTATGAGCTACAGGCGGACGACCGGCTGGTACAAGTTGAGCAAGATCCTGTGTATGTGGCAAGCAGTGGCATGAGTGCGATCGCTAAATATCTTGCGCAAGGATTTGTCCCCGATGAGACGCTGCTAACTGAGTACCGAGCCATTGATATCAGCCCCTATGGCCAGCCCGATGACATAGGCTGGCGAATTGAGTGTGAGGGTGGCAAGGTTGTGATGGCCAGAAAATGTGCGATCGCAATTCCCGCCGCTCAAGCCGCCGATCTGCTGGCGACCTGTCCTGCTGAAACGTTTTCAGAGATGGTTCTAGAAAAGTCTTCAACGCCATCGGCTTCACCAATTGAGCAGCTTAGAGCCGTTGACTACTACCCAAGACTTACTGTCCTAGCGGGCTACGGACAGCCCGACAAAAACCCGCTAGATATGGGCAAGCTTAACCCCGACGGTTGGATGGTCACCGATACCATTGGCACCTCGACCGAATGGATTGGGCTCGATAGCAGCAAACGGGCGATCGCCGCTGACGGTAGCAAACCCGAAACCACCTTGGTCATTCATAGCAAAACAGGCTTTGCTGAAAAATATTTAGACGCAGGCGACCTTCAGCCTGCCGCATCCGCACTCCTTAGGGCTAACGCTCGCAAGTATGGCGACTGGATCGCTCAGCCCAGCTGGTTTCATATTCATCGCTGGCGCGACGCTGTTGTTCGCCAGCCTCACCCTGCGGACACACTGATCGCCGCGCCAACCTTAGTGTGTGGAGGCGACTGGTGCGTCTCCCGGCCCGTTGCTTACCCAATCACTGCCGCCTACCGCTCGGGGCAGGCCATGGCTCAGGCACTGATTACGTAAATAAGATTACGTAAATAAGTCTTCTATTCTCTTCAAGTAAGAAAAGTTGGTTTAGTCTTGATCTGCGAACAGTAGCCGGGAAATCTAAAAGAAGGGTTCGTTATCTGCCAGCCACCTTTTATTCAGACGATATGCGATCGCTTATCTCCTTACTTCAGCGACTCACATCTCGCTGGCTACACGTCATCCATCACAGCCTAGCCAATCAGTCACAGCGACCCAGACTCCAGGCTTTTTTGAGCACGCTGCCGGTTATCGCGCTTTGTCTGGTGCTCACCCTCTGGAGCCCAAGCCAGCAACCTAATGAAACACCCAACGAGATATCCAACGAAATATCCAAAGAAACACTCATTCAAACTCAGCTAAGCGCACCCAAGCCGGCTCAGGTCTCTGTTCCCCGTTTTGCTCAAGTTCCTTCGGAAATTCGCGGCGTCTGGATTACCAACGTCGCCAGCACCGTTCTATTCGCGCCGTGGGGCATTCCTCGGGCCGTCCGCCAGCTGTCCGACCTACAGTTCAACACGGTGTATCCGGTCGTTTGGAACCGGGGTAAGACCTTTTACCACAGCCCTACCCTCCGACAAATTACGGGCCACGATATTGCACCGGTCATCGCGCTCACGCACCCGACCGAAGATCCGCTAGTGGAGATGGCCCGCGTAGGTCACCGGGCCAACCTGCGGGTCATTCCCTGGTTTGAATATGGTTTTATGGTGCCGCTTCACTCTCGGTTAGCCCGTGAACATCCAGACTGGCTCACGACCCGCCGCAATGGATCTCAGCAGCTACACGAAACTAGCCTTACAGGTAACCGTCCAGACAAGCACAGTTTGCTTAGCCATCTGCTGAACCCCTTGCTCAACAGCGGCGCTCCAAAATCGTTGGGCTGGCTCAACCCACTGCACCCAGAAGTGCAGCAGCTCGTTCTAGATCTGGTCACAGAAGTCGTTAGTCAGTACGATATCGAAGGCATTCAGTTTGATGACCACTTCAGCCTGCCGGTAGAGTTTGGCTACGACCCATACACCGTAGCGCTGTATCTGTCAGAGCATGAAGGTCAACGCCCGCCAGAAGATGTGGCCGACGAAGCCTGGATTCGATGGAGAGCCGATAGGTTTAGTCAGTTTGTCGGTGTACTGCACAGCCGCATCAAAGAAAACTGCCCGACCTGTTTGGTATCGCTCTCGCCTAATCCGGCCAAGTTTGCCTATCGCTTTCATCTGCAAGACTGGCGTACCTGGGTCAGTAATCATTGGATTGATGAGCTGGTTGTGCAAGTTTACCGAGATGAGCTGACCCGGTTTGAAGGTGAACTGGCCAAAGAAACGCTGCAATCAACGCGAGATCAAATTCCTGTTAGCATTGGCATTTTGACGGGCACTTGGCGCAGGCCAATTCCGTTTGAACAGATCAAAGAACAGGTGATTAGCAGCCGAGACCACCATTTCTCGGGCGTGGCTTTCTTTTATTGGGATACGCTGTGGAGCTACTTTACGCCGGAGTCGCCGCAAAAGAGACGACAGAATTTTCGAGAACTGCTAGCGGAGAGATAAAGATGGCTTTCTCTAACTTTTCTGACTCTGTTCTTGATCGAATGACGCCGCGCTGGATTGAATTCTCTCGGCGGTGGGGCTTAAAGTCTGTTCCGCTCGTAGCGGGAGCCACAGTATGGCTCAGATGGACTGGATTGACCTGGCTCGCGTTTGTTGGAAGTCTGCTGTTTGTTGAAGTGGGTGAGCGCAGCGATTTGTCGCTGATGGAAGGGGTGCTAGGTGGGGCGCTGATTGGGCTGGCTCAATGGCAAATATTGCGATCGCATCTATCACATGCCCATCGCTGGCTAATTGCCAGTGTACTGGGCTGGGGCACGCTGACCCTGTTTCATATTGGGGCCCTAGGGTGGATGGCACCGGGTGTGGAAAATCTGTTGTTTAGGAGTTTGTTGGGTCTGGTGTATGGCGCGTATGTAGGCGCGGGGCTAGGGGTAGCGCAGTGGTTGGCGGTGCGCAAGCAGGTGGTGCAAGCCTGGCGGTGGATACCGTTGAACAGTGGCATTTGGGCGGTGGCGATCGCATTTGGCTGGCTCGTGGGCGGCAGCTTGCGAGCGGTGAGTCACTTGTTTATTAGTGAAGTGTTTGGCCTGATGGTGGCTTGGGGTGCGATCGCCGCTCTCTCTGGTGTTGGCATTGTGGGGCTGATATATCAAGAGACGTACTCAGAAAAAAGCTAAGGCTTGCCAACACAACCTGATGCCAGCACTGATACTGATACCTTTGCTGGCATCGGATAAGGAGAGGACTATTTCACGCTAATGCGCTTGGTCAGTATGGCCATTACTTCGTTTGCACGCCCGGTTGAAATGGGTTGGCTCCAGTCATTGGGTTCGGCGTAGCCACGCTTGTGCAGCAGCTTGATGGTTGATTGCACGGCGGTGAGGCTGCCGAACAGCATATGGCGGATGGGGTCGGCGTCTGCTGAGGGATGGACGGATGGTCGGTCTGATGGCTGGACAAAGGAAAGGGTGGACGCGATCGCGCCCTCAGTCGGAAACGTAAACATGGTGATCTGGGTTCCACATTAGGTTGAAAGGAAACCCAGAACCCGCGAATCCTTAGCTGCCCTAGAAAGTGAAGTGCAAAAGGGAAGCTAAAGGGTTACATTTACCCATAGCGCCCGAGATTGCCTTGGAATCTTGGGGGTTAGCTATCGGTATGGTGTTGTAGCACCTGCCGATAGCGCTAAGCATTGTTGAGTTCTGAGAAGGCAAACAAACAGTATTGTTTCCTTAGAGAAGATAATACGGGTATTTTTACGGAGAATCAAGCAGCGAATTGTTACAGCGTGCTATTTTCTTCCGCCGTTTTCTTGATGTGAGCAATGGCCACAAGCAGCGCATCAAGCATTACTTCGTAGCTAGCGTCAGAAGAGCGTGAGAGCGTCATTAATTCCATCTGCTCTCTGTTGAGAAAGCCATAGATAGAGGCATTTACCATACGCATGCAGTCAATCAGGACGGCTTCGCTGAGCCCATCTAGCTGCAAAGCCTGCTGAAAGAAACGAAGAGAACGCTGAATGATCACCGCTTCTTCTGAATCGGTAGGTCTCATTTGGTATTGCATCATCACCGCATAGCGGCCAGGGTAGTTTTGTGCGTAGCTACGCGCGGCTTGTGCCCCCGTGTGAAACAACGCTGCCGTATCGGCAATCCCCTCTACCGCACCCTGGCAGCATTGCAGATAGTCATTCCAAATGTTGAGCACAACGGCCTTGCGAAGCCCAGCCTTTCCATTCACGTGTTTATAAATAGCAGGCGGCTTAATCCCCAGCTCTCTGGCCACTCGGTTAACGCCTAATGCCGCTTCGCCCTCTTTGTCTATGCAGACTAGCGCTGCGTTAATCACGTCTTGCTGAGCTAAGGAATCTTCCTTTTTGGGTCGGCCCATAGTTTATTTAGTTAACACTATTAACTAAAGCGAGTACAATCGATCCTATCAACTCAACTGCTGGTCAGCTTACTGCTGGCCAACTGAACCGCTATCCAGGTGCTTCATGGCTGATTTAGTCTTTATCCCTGCCTATCGCCTTGCTCAGATGATTCGCGATCGCACCATTTCTTCAACAGAAGTCGTAAACGCCTACCTGGCGCAGATTGACAAACACAACTCAGCGCTCAATGCTATTTGCACATTGAATGCAGACAGTGCTTTGAGTGAGGCAAAAAAAGCAGATGAAGCGCTAGCCAAAGGAGACAATTGGGGCCTCTTGCACGGTGTTCCCATCACGATTAAAGATTTCTATGAAACAGAAGGCGTGCGCACAACAGCCGGCTATGCGCCCCTGAAAAACAATGTTCCAAAACAGAATGCTACGGTCGTCTCTCGTCTACTCTCAGCAGGCGCTATTCTGCTGGGCAAGACCAATCCATCTGATGTCAATGGGACTTATCAGAGCAACAACGACATTTTCCCGCGCACCAACAATCCTTGGAATCTTGACTGTACGTCAGGAGGAAGTTCTGGCGGTAGTGCGGCTGCGATCGCCGCTGGATTTTCAGCGCTGGACCTTGGCAGCGATGTCGCTGGCTCCATCCGACAGCCCGTCCACTGTTGCGGGGTCTACGGGCTAAAGCCCACGGACGGCCGTATCTCTTTGGCTGGTCATATTTTAGAAACGCCCGGAAGCCCTCACTGCATTCGTCAAATGCTGGTCCCTGGCCCCATCGCCAGATCCGTAGAAGACTTACGCCTGTGTTTCACGCTGATAGCAGGTAGCGATCCGCGTCGTCCCACAATTCCACCAGTCTCTGTGAAAAGAACAATAGATACAACAGAAGAGAAACCTCTCACTAAGCTACGACTTGCCTGGTCAGATGACTTTAGAGGGCCTGTTGCCACCGATATTCAGAAGGCACTGCGTAGCGGCATCAATCAGCTGATTGCGGCAGGCGCTACTGTCGAACACTGGTCTCCGCCTGACTTTGACTGGCCAGCCGTGCAAACGCTTTACTATCGTTTAGCAGCTCATATCTATCGGTATGCGCAACCCGTCACTTTCAGCGCAATTAAAAAGTCACTAACCTTCATTTGGAAAGAGTCGACTCAAGGAGACCCCAAACTGCGTCAGCTAGGAAACCCCAGTCAAGTGATCAAAGAGATATTCTCTCCAACGTTGCGCAGTTACTTTGAAGCGTTGAGTGAACGCGATTCCGTCATAGCCCAAATGGATCAAGCGCTAGAACCTTGGGATGCTTGGCTAATACCAGTCGCCGCAACCGCTGCTTTTACCCATCGCGCCGCCTGGCAGGCTATTGACGTTGATGGAATCTCTTATCCGCATGCGATCGCCAATGGCGCATACCTTATGCCATTGAACCTTACGGGTCATCCAGTTGTTGTTATTCCAATTGGATACACCCAGACTGGACTGCCCATAGGCATGCAGATTGTGGGTAAGCGCTGGAAAGAAATGGAGTTGCTCGCGATCGCACAGAAAATAGACAAAGCAATCGGTGCTTTTCAGCATCCACCGGGCTATCAGGCTATTTGATGGTAGCTGTCACAGCCTGATGCGACTTATAAAGGAACAACAACTATCAGTCACGATGTTTGGATGAGGCATGGTGCAACAGTTCTCTCTGATGTGAACGTTGGAGTTGGCTTAACGCTAGAATTGCCTCTAAACCTTAGAGCTGCTGTATTCAAATCCGAACAAATGGCCATATGACCTTCACGTCGATAAAACGCAAAACGGAACTCTCAACTTAACAGAGGCCAGCTATCTCGACAGCGCAGAGTAGCTATATCAACGAATCAGAAAAACTTGAAAGTTGGCCACAAGTTAACTGCAAGATTGAGTTTTTCTTGCTCTAAAAGGCGGCACCCAGATTCGAACTGGGGATAAAGGATTTGCAAACGAAAAAGCACCCGCTGCATCCCTCTCCTCACAGGAGATTCAGCGGTTTTCAAAAAAATCGTTTAGCTTACAGCTTCTTTATTTTAGCGATCGCATAGGGAACGTTTGAACTGCAAACCCAGTAACCACAATTGATATGCAGTTCGCTCCTGATATGATTCCGCCCGGCGTCGATACCTTCGAGAAATTAGCCGCTTGGGCTGGTGCTAACTTGACTTTCAACGGATTCAGCCTCACCTACCAAGAACGGCAACCCAGCGTTGCTATTGGAGACCAAGGCATACAACCTGAGTTCGAGCGTACCGGACCCTTTCGGGCGTGGGATGACACACCACGCCTCATATTTAGGCACGCTCTGAAGCTAAAACCCGATCATGAAAGTTCTCTATATGCTGCTGATTGGGAAGCGGTAGAGGAACACATTACCTCTTCTCCAAACGTCAACTTTCTGAACCCCAGCTATCAGGCTTAAATCATGCCGACAACTCCATCACCGGGGCAAACCCCAGGGTTTCAGTATTGGGGGCTCTCTCCTGGAACCGCCCCTGCAGGCGGTGCAGGTGTCACTAACTCTAAATTTTCTGGCATCGCCCAGCGGGTTAAATCCGCAGGTCGTGGCCTGCAAGCTCGTGCCCGCAGTGGCGTAGGTAACTCTAGCCTACAAAGCCAGTTCACTCAGAACTTACGTGCTAGGGGGCTATACCAAAAAGTTCCCGCTGGCGGCGCTGGTGGTGCCAGTGGTGCAGCCGCATCACAGGCATGGTGGGCGGCAACACCTGCCAGCGCTGGACCCGTTGCAACCGGTGCTGTTGTAGTGACAGGCGGCGCGATTGGGCTTGGAGTTGGAAACAAAATTTATGAGGATGTGCTTAATCGTCCATGGGGGCCGAGCTTAGGCGATTATCTATCGCCACAAGAGCGCCCTCAGCGAGACGGTCCAACTGAAGCCTATGAGGTACCTGGAGAGTCGCTGTATTACGGCGGCCAAGACAACACTGTCTATGACTGGGTTTTGCGATACAGAATAGTGTATGACGATCCTCAGTTTACCGACCGTGACAGTTTTGCCGCTGCGAGGTCTAGCGGTCCGTTTGGTGGTGTTACTTTTGAATCGAATGCAAATGGAGTCCAACGCATTTCTATTTCAGCTACAGGTGGTGGTCAGCCTGCTGTTGGATGGGATTCAATTTACCCAGGACATCTAGAATTCATTTCTTTTGAGCCAACTCGCGCTGATGGTCAGCCAGACAATAGCGGTTCTGGTCCTGCTGCTCAGCCTGAAACGGTCAACCCAACGGCACCCTATCGGTCATCTGTAGCGCCTCAGATTCAGACTCAACCATCACCTAGAACAGAGGTTTATCCACAGCTACAGCAAGCACCGCAACCCTCGGCACCACAGCCGCAATCAATACCCACACCGTCACCACGGCCAGGACGACCGACACAACCACAGCCGAACCCAAGCCGCCAACCAGACGAGAGCCCATATGAAGAAAATCGGCCAGCGGCCACCGGGCCAGCTGCACCAAGAAGCCTGCCACCGTTAATTCCTGGACTAGCACAAACGCCGAGGGCAAGACGAACACTACAGCCAGGACTGCAACCACAGCCGACAACACCAAGACCTAGCACCAAACAAAAACCAGGCTGTGGTTGTAGCCCTGGAATACTGGCAGGTGTAGCAAAAAATCTAAACCCAATTGCGGCCAACGTCGGCGCTGAGGGAGCATCCACAGCTGCCATTCTGGCGAAGTTAGGCACAATGCAAACGTTCGCTGAGAAGGCCTGGAAAGCGACCCGTTTAGATAAAGCAATGCAAGCACTCACCCTGTTTACGGTGCTGCACAATGGCGCGCATCTATCGCGAAACTTAGCAGAGACGCTAGGCGATGTGCTGAGCAACGGTCTAGCAGTAGTCGGGCTCAAAGACGAGAACGACAACCGCATAGATGTGAATGAGGTTGTAGGTTCAACCGTTAGCAACTGGCTTAAATCTCTGGTAGGAGAAGAGATTTATACCAGCACTAAAGAGAGCTGGCTGAAG
>CALDSK010000005.1 GCA_937911865.1 uncultured Synechococcus sp. | reverse complement strand
ACGGTAGTGCTTCGGCAATCGTTTCTAAGCGCACATCGCGAATGATGTGAAGTACCAGGGTTATTTCATTCTAAAGAGAGATTTTAGTAAATCGAGTCCTTGTCCCGCTTTGCGTTGAGCTTGGGCCATATTGTCAAAACCGTTGTCTCGGTACAAATTGAGAGCTAGATTACGGGCTAAGGTAAAGTTGTTGGGTAACGGCAGCACCCGAATCCGGGAAGCATCTTCTCCTTGTGTCACATCACGAACATAGTGGACTTTATTTTCGACATGCCAGTACTCCCGAATTCGTCGGGCAAAGTCCTCAACCGATTCTTCCAAAGAGCTGATGTAATAGCGAACGGCAGGCTTCTTGATCAAAATATGCTGACCCTTGAGAATGTGCCGATAGGTGGTGACCTTGAGGATGGTCTTCAGTCCAGCCCACTGGTCAGCGTTGGGTAGCGATTTAATATCGCGACAGAGGCTAACGGTACGCCGCTCCACCCGACCATGACCTGTTTCCACCGAGTTAATGTGAGCTTCGGTTTGGAAATTTTGCTTGAGTGCTTTGCAGAAGTTACCGTGATTGCCCTTGAGCGCACCCAGATAATGATTACCAGACTCAATAATTTGCTTACATGTTTTTTTGGGTGTTGAGTGCATCAAAAGCAAAAACCACACCTCGATGGGCCAGTGCCTTGAGCACTGGCGGCAATGCAGTAATCTCATTACTCTTTTTGTCGACCGGTTGAATGGGGAGAATCAATCCTCGCTCTACGACATAGACACTCACCAATTGAATTGCTCGGTGAGATTCTGTTGTACTCGCTGGCGTATCACGTGTGTAAGAGCCTCTTAAAACCTTGCCGTCTAGCGCAATAGTTTCACTCGCTAACGGCTGAATATCAAAGAACTTGGCCAGACACAGACTGTACGCTTCGTAGTCTAAATTCAGCAGTACTCGACGAATCGTACTGTATGATGGCAACCGGTTTTTGGCAGGCTCAAATAACTCTATGAGTTCTTCTCGATAGCTATCAAGCCAATCACTGATGGATAGGAATCCTCGACAGCCTGCACTCACCGCTAGCGTAAACAGTGATAAACAAAGCGCCTGGTCATGGCGACGCCCCGCGCCCCGCCGCTGGTCGGGCAACTCTCGAAAGGCTTCGACGATAGCTAGTGTACTCATGGCTGAGAAGGGCCTAATCAACGACTCTCATTATGTTTCCCTAATCTATCTAGAATGAAATAGCCCTGTGTGAAGTACGCTCACCAACAATGACAACAACAAGCGTTGACGGGCACTGAGCCGTTGCTCGATATAGCTTTGGTAGATTGGCGGTATCATAGGTTTCGATAGGTTTCGTTCGCAAAACAAACCTATCTTTTTTCGTCTCTATGGTGCAAAAGCTCTATCACATAAAGCTTTTAGGCGTTGTGTCACCCCTTCAGGGCTAGAGCTGAATAAGCCAGCTTCTCCCAAGTGGTTGACTAGGTTGAGATGTAGCGCTGCGAGTCCGCTGAAAATGCTGATTAGCCATAGCTGGGTGGGCTGTTTACTTAGTCTTTTTGCTGAGCTTTTTGTAGAACTGGTTTGAAGATTGAGAGACTGCATCGTGAAAGGGTAGGTAGCGATCTGGCGTTTGGCGTGAGAGCGACTATTGTGACTGAGGGAAATTGAGCTGCCACCAGTCGGCCCAGCTGAGCCAGGCAGTTTCTACCGCTGCATGTGCGATCGCCTCAGAGGCATAGTCTGAAAGTGGAACGGTAAGTTGCGTCACCAGGCAGCGCTGATCGGGCAGTGTGTTTTCTCCTTTTATCCAAGGAATCAGCCGGTGTGAATTAAATCCGTAGCGCAGTTGGTTACGGCTAAACTGGTCGGCAGTTACCGTAGCTGGACCCTTCGGATTTTGGCAGGTGGTCAGGTAGGCACTGCCCTGATGCGACGCCAAACTGTAAAAGCCGTATTCAGGATGTTGTTTGAGTGCGGTGGCTAGCTGGTCGGTTTGTTCTGCAATGATTGGCTTTAGGTCGCCGTCTGTGTTGACCAGGTAGTGTACGCTTACGGCTAATCGAGCATTGTTCTTTTTATATTCGTAGTGCTCGTCTGCCAGACTATCGCCTGAAATCTCTTGGATTGTTAGATTGACTGTTGGATTATCTGCTGGATTGTTTGCCGACTGTTGTATTGAATCAGGTAGGAGAGATTCCCATTGACTCAGCGAAATTGTTTTTGGAAAGCTGTAGTCAGCGTAGCTAGGCTTTTGGGCTTTTGGCTGACTGCCTGTTTTTAGTATGACGGCGACAATTGCCAGCGTCATAGTGCATAGTGGCAGCGTTTTCAGGATGTTCATTTCAGACGCTTGGAAGGAAAGTAGCCATTTAGAGAGGTGTAGTTGGTACCAGATACCTCTACACCTCTACTGGCTACACAGTGTTTCGCGTCAATTTAGGAAAAATGGCTGTAGCTATAGCACCTGTCGAGTTGCCTCTATGGCGTTGCTTGGCTAACAGCATCACCTGACTCAAAACCTGACTCAAAACCTGACTCAAAACCTGACTCAAATCTATGGCGTTGGCTGTATGGACAGCTATATTAAGAGAGACTGAACTAAGAGAGACTGATCATCTTTTTAAAGAATTCGAGCTTGTCGGCATAGGGCGGGTAGCGCCAGTCAAGATCGATCCAAAAGGGCTTTTTAAGTACGCTTTTGTGATGGGATAGGGTGTGAAAGCTGTTTTGGCCATGGTATGCACCGATGCCACTATCGCCTACACCCCCGAAGGGCATTCCCCAAATGGCAGTGTGCAAAATAACGTCGTTGATGCAAACGCCACCGGATGATGTAGCCGATAGAACTTGGTTCTGAAGCGCTTTGTCGTTGCTGAAAATATAGAGCGCCAAAGGTTTGGGTTTTGAGTTGACCTGTGCGATCGCCTCTTCAATCTTTTCGTAGCCCAATACCGGCAGAATTGGACCAAAGATTTCCTCCTGCATAGTCGGCGCATTCCAGTCCACATTATTTAACACGGTAGGTGCAATAAATCGATCTGCTCGGTCATGCTGACCACCGACAACAACGTCTTCGCCCGCTAGCAAGCCAACTACTCTGTCGAACTGATGGTCGCTCACTAGCCGAGATAGGTCAGGGCTCTGCGATGGATCTTCTCCATACAGCTCTTCAATCCTTTGCTTCAGCGCGGCTACAAACGCTGGTTTAATCTCTTCTTTGACCAAAATATAGTCGGGCGCAATGCAGGTTTGACCCGCATTGAGAAACTTTCCCCAGACGATGCGCCTGACCGCAACTTCTAGATTGATGTCAGCGTCGACAATACAGGGGCTCTTCCCGCCTAGCTCTAGCGTGACGGGGGTAAGATTCTTGGCTGCGGCTTCCATCACGATTTGCCCAACGCGCGTACCGCCCGTAAAAAAGATATGGTCGAACTTTTCGGCGAGCAGGGACTGTGAAACGTCAACGCCACCTTCTCTGATGGCGACATATTCAGGTGCAAATGTAGATTCGATGAGCTCTGCAACGACTTTTGAGGTCGCAGGCGCAAGTTCTGAGGGTTTGATAATGGCGCAATTTCCAGCTGCGATCGCGCCAATTAACGGAGAAATCACCAGCTGAAACGGATAGTTCCAGGGCCCGATGATCAGTACGCTGCCCAAGGGCTCTGCCTGTACCCAAGCAGAGCCTGGCATTTGTGCTAGCGGCAGCCCTACTTTTCGCGGCTTCATCCAGCCCTTTAGCTTTTTGATGACATGGCTGAGCTCAGCCATTATCCCAACTTCAAAATAACCCTCAAATTCGGGTCGCCCTAGGTCATCTTTAGCCGCTTGAACAATAGCGTCTTGGCGCTCTAAAATAGCGTCCTTCAGCTTTTTAAGCTGAGCTAAACGATAGTCATACGGCTTGGTTTGACCGGTTGCAAAGAAGGTTCGCTGAGCTTGAAGCAGGGTACCAGCAGCCTGACGGGGTGGGGCAGAAAGGGCAGTCATAAAGAAAAATTAAATATCTTTTCTTATTCTACCGAATCTGAGCTAGCACGCTGCTGGTACCCGCGTTGCTACTATTCGTCGATATTTTAGCGGCAATCCTAGACGAATATAACGTCGCTGCCAGATAGGCTGATTTCGGTTGAATCTTGAACAACGCCGATTAGGTCGCCTTTAAAGTAAAGACCCGCATCGAGTGCTGCTCCGCCTAGCATCTGGCGAAACTCGACGGTGTATTGATCGCTGCCTAGCGTGAGCTGAATTTGGTCGATACCTGCTTCCCAATCGGTAATCACCGCTCGCCCGTTGCCCTGATAGAACACACCTGCTTCCGCAGTTCCTAAAACGAAGCGATCGCGGCCAGCACCCCCGGTTAAAAAGTCTCGCTCATTATCCTTCGAGCCGTCTGAGCCAATTAGCCAATCGTTACCATCGCCACCAGATAGCCGATCGCTATGGGCTTGACCATAGAGCACGTCATCGCCGCCCTCACCGAAGAGCTTGTCTCGACCGTCCCCGCCATAGAGCCAATCGCCGCTGTCTTGACCTGCTTTAGCCGCGTCGCCTGTCCCGCCGTAGAGGATGTCTTGCCCGTTCTCTCCAAAAATTTGGTCAGCGCCTAGCCCACCGAAAATGATGTCTTTGCGATCGCGCCCGTACACCGTATCGTCGCCCTCTCCGGCATCTATGCTGGCTGTCTTTATACCCGCGACGATGAGGTCTTTGCTTGTACTGCCCACTATGCTTTCAATCATCGTGCCAAAGGCCACCCGAGTTCCCAAGCCGCTCGTGAGTTCTTCTGGAAGATTATCGTTTGTTCTGTCTCTAGGCTTGTAACTGTAGCTGTTGAAGGCTTCTGTCGTGGTAAAAATGCCGCCCTCGCGGGCATCGAGCGTGTAGCCAAAAGCATTGGTCGCTAGCTGAGAAAAATCAACGCTGTCGTAGCCACCGTCGTCTAATAGCGTGAGCTTGCTGGGACTATCAGATTCTCCCCATGAGCGGGAGCCATCTTTGAAGCTGTAGACAGAATCGAATGAATAGCTGGTTTTTCCGCTGTTGAGACTTCTTTTTCCATAGACGTGACGCAGCGCGCCGATATCGTAGGGCATTGGCATGCCCGCACTCTCGCCTACAAAGTTGTAGGACATGACTGAATTGGTTGTGTTGTCGAGGTTGTAGGGTAGAAAAGGTGCGTAGTCGACACCGCCATCGACATAGTTGCCAGGATGTTTCATCCCTAGCGCGTGCAGCGTCTCATGGATGATGCTCATGAAGCCGTGAGTCCCGACACCGCCTTGAAAACCATTCTCGGTATCAGCGTTGTCGTAACTACGGTGAAAAAATATATCGTGGTCCTGCTCGTAGGCGTAGTACTCTTCCCAGTCGTGCAGCTGAAAGTTGATGTCGGCCTCGCCCTGTGTCTCAACGAATCTGACCTTAATGAAAGGCTCAATTAGACTGTCAAAGATGTAGCGAACATTTGATTTAATCGACTGGCTGACCTCGTTAGGCCCGCCGACAAAGCCGAAAGAAATGGCACCGTTTTTCGCTGAGAGCGTATTAGCAGTAAGTAGCGTGCTTATACTATTGACCAACATAGATGCATTTTCCTCAACCGTCATCCGTACATTTACTGTACCTAGACAATTTAGGGGAAAATCGCTGCTTATTTAGCTTTTAAGCGCTATCTTCACACGGCTTTATAGATTCATTAAAAACTTTCCGGAAAGCCTGAACTCATGGATACATAGTTTTTTTGGCCGTGGCGAATAAATAAATATGAGAAGCGCCTATCTGAGCATGACTCAAAACCGATTCTTTACAGCGTTTGTCACTCACTTGGCCTGATAACCACAAAGCCCCCAAATGAATGTACGGAGGCCATGCGCAGAGCAAAGAGACTCTGAGGATAGTCATCGATTATCCTCAAAGCTTCGTAAGTATCATCCCATCAAAGAGTAGATAGAACCTACGCGTTGATGGCAGGCTCAGTCAAATCAACTGAATCTGCCTCACCCGCAGCCAAGTCAAGCGGGAAGTTGTGAGCATTGCGCTCGTGCATTACTT
>CALDSK010000004.1 GCA_937911865.1 uncultured Synechococcus sp. | reverse complement strand
ACGCGCTCTTTCTTCAAGGCGAGTCTCGTGAACATTTTCAACAGCCTTGGTTTGATTTTCCAGAAATGCTAACCGTGCTTCCTGAACATTTTCAACAGCTTTGGTCTGGCTATTGAGCTGTGCCAATCGGACCTTTTGAATATTTTCAACAGCTTTAGTCTGGCTGTCTAGAAAGTCGAGACGCGTCATTTGCACATCTTCAACGGCTTTAGTCTGATTTTCGAGGAAGTTGAGACGCGCTTCCTGAACATTTTCAATAGCTTTGGTTTGGGTCTCAAGAAATTCTACGCGACGTTGCTGAATAGAGTAAGAAGACATCGCCTCGGCAGCGTTAGCGACAGGTGCGAACGTTAGCGTTGTAGCAGCGAGAGCGAAAGCAGAAAAGAGAATGTTTTTCATGAGTGGATCCTGTGGGAATCAGTAAGTTTGTTTACTGGGTTTGCTTCATTGATTTAAGAATGCCACGGGTCCAAAGGCGTCAGCTGAGGATAGATTAAAGGATACCTGAGCGTTTATGAATAGAAGGGAATGAAAGCACCCAGCGAATCCTCAGCGTCTGCTCATAAACGCTCAACCGGTGAAGGGGAAAACGCTATGCTTCAGCCGTCTCGGTTCCCGTTAGCGGCTGAAGCACTAGAATGAGTTGTCTCTCTTTAGTATTTGACAATGAGCCTAGAATCTATTGCTCTCATCGGCGTTATGACTCTTCTGAGCATTTTCCTGGGAACTGACATTTTATGGCTGCTGGTAGGCTACTCTTCTACAGATGCGGCTACCGACCCAACCCTTTTAGATACGGTAGAGCCTCTCTACCAGATGTCAACTCAGCGACTATCGTTTGTATTTGCGGTTCTTCTGCTCGGCGCTGTGGTGATAAACCTCGTCTCACATACTCGAACAGAAGTATATCTGCTCCGAATTGGGCTCGGCGGCCTTCTGATATATATGATGTTGGTGCTCTCAGGCTTACTGGCTGTCAATCATCAGTCGGCGTGGCTACTGTGGCCTCGCATGTTGGCTGCACTGGTTTCGTTTTGGTCTTTTTTGCACTATGCAATGAATCCCAAGCTGTAGCTGAGCTTACTTGCGAGCGCGCAACAGCAAATACAAAAAATAGGGTGCACCAATCACCGCCGTCACAATCCCACAGGGCAGCTCAATCGGCGCAAACAACAGCCGACCAATCAAGTCTGCTGCGACCACCACCAGTCCACCCGTCAGCGCCGCCACTGGCAGCAGCCCCTCATGCGATGGCCCCACCAGCTGCCGTGCAATATGAGGTGACATCAGGCCCACAAAACCAATGCTGCCAGCCGTCGCCACCGCCGACCCCGCCAGCGCCACACTACACAGCAACAGCCACCCTCTCTGCCACTCCAGCCGACTGCCTAGGCCCTGCGCAATATCGTCGCCCAGCTGCAAAGCATTAAGCTCGCGGCTCAGTAGCAATGACAGCAGTCCAAAGACCACCAGCCAGGGCGTAAAAGAGACCACTTGCGCCCAGCTTCGCCCATACACGCTACCGGCCAACCACACCAAAGCCTGACTCACGTCGTAAATATTGCCAAAAGTCACCATCAGCTCAGTAAGCGCGCCAGCCACTAGGCTAAAGCCAATACCCACCAAAATTAGACGCACGGGCGCACTGCCCCCATTCCAGGCAATCAAATAAATTAAAATAGCAACGGTAAACGCGCCTGAAAACGCAGCCAGCGGCAAGAGGCTAATGGGCACAGACGGAAAAACAACAATCAGGCTAACAGCGGCCAGAGCAGCGCCTGCATTGACGCCAATAATACCCGGAGACGCCAGAGGATTACGCGTAATGCCTTGCGTTATGGTGCCTGCGATCGCCAGTGCCATTCCCACCCCCCAGGCCACCAATGTACGCGGTAGCCGCAGCGTATTCACAACAAAGACATAGTCAGCATTATCCGTCGGCAAACCAACCACCGTACGAACCACATCCAGAGGCGGCACCGGATATTCCCCTTGACCCACGCTCCAAACCATCACAGCCAATGTGGTCAGTGCTAGCAACAGCAGTACGTTAGGCACCCGTTTATCTACTCGCAGAGAAAGCCAGCCCGTACGCAGCACCAGCCATCTAGGGCGCTCTATTGCCTGTTTTTTACCTGGTACAGAAATCTCTTTAAGAAAACCCATATCAGCGTTTCACCCGCGATTTCACCAGGTAAACAAAAAACGGCGCACCGATAATGGGCATCATAATCCCAACCGGTAGCTCTTGAGGCTGAATAACTAGCCTGGCCGCAATGTCGGCGAGTAACAGCACAATAGCGCCTGTCAGCGCCGCATAGGGCAAAATCCAGCGATAGTCAGCCCCCGCCCAAAATCGAACGATGTGCGGCACAATCAGCCCAACAAATCCGATCGGACCTGCGATCGCGACCGAGCCACCCGCTAACAACACCACGCTCACCGCAGCGGCACCCTTTATCCACAGCGTATTTTGCCCTAGTCCCTGAGCCACCGACTCTCCCAGGCTCAGCGTCGTCAGCTGCTTTCCCAACGCCAGCCCTAAAACTAACCCCACCGCTAAGTAAGGCAGCACCTGCATCACCAGCGCCATATCTCGCCCAGCGACCGACCCTGCCAGCCAAAAGCGAATCTCTTCTAACGTGCGCTGAGAGAGAATCAGAATGGCCGTAGTCAGCGAAGAAACCAGCGCCGTGAGCGCCGCCCCTGCAATCGTCAAATTAAGCGGCGTCAGGCCACCGCGACCCAAGGAGCCCAAGCCATACACGCTCACCGCCGCCACCGCCGCCCCCACCAAAGCGAACCCCGCATACAAGCTCAGCGAAGCCGTATTAAAAAAGAAAACGCCCATCACAACGGCAAAAGCGGCCCCTGCGTTGATCCCCAAAATTCCTGGGTCGGCCAAAGGATTACGAGTCAGCCCCTGCATAATGGCCCCAGCTACCGCCACCGCTGAACCCACGAGCAGAGCGGTAAGCGATCTGGGCAATCTTACCGTGCGAATAATCAAATGCTCAGTAGAGCCATCTGAAGCGGCTAGCGCCCTGTATACCTCGCCAGGCCCAATATCAGCAACGCCTAAGGCCATACTGGCAGCCAAACACATTAGAAGGAAAACAATTCCTAAGAGCATGCCCAGTGAAAGCATCATCCGAGGTGACTTTTGCTTGACAGATGAGGCTGACACTGAATATCAAAGATCCCTTAATTAGAAGCATTCTCAACAATAATATGCGGACAAGGCTTTTCTATCAAGACTTTTGCAAGACTCAGCAGCAAACAAAACAAGCTCCTCCAGAAAGAGTTCATTCGGTACAAGCGCACCCAAAATCTAGAACTCCAGTCCCGCTCTTATATTTCAGCTTTCATATTCCAGCTCTTATATTCCAGCTCTTTTAGCCACGTGAGAACAAACCCAACAGAACACGCCAATCATGCCAGCACCAGCCAGAACAGCAGAACCAGCATCAAACTCATCGATCCCAACAAATGATCGAACTGCTCGGCAGCGCGTGGCACTTTGACCGAGATCTTCTGAAAAATCAGCAGATAAGCTAGCCAACCTAGCCCAATCGTAACCACAGGTTTCACAACATTCTTGATGCTGTAGGCTTCATAGTAAAAGACATTGGCCATTACCAGCCCCCCGAGTAAAACGGCCATAGACAACCAGAATCCGATTTCTGGCCCGGTGACTGGCCCGGCGACTGGCCCAGAGACCGATAATTTATCTTTATTCACACCTTTATTGACATCACCAGCATGGGGTAAAAATATAAACTTAGCAAACGAGATTGCAGTCCCTAGCGCCGCGATATTCATTCCAATTACTTGCCAGGGCAACAAATTTTTAGTTGTCAAAACTTTAGCCCCAAACCCAGAGAGTAAAGGAAATCCTGAGATAGAAAAACTCGCGATCGCTAGCACCACCCAGAGCGAAGTAGAAATAGGATTTTTCTTCAGGACTTTGAGATCTCGGCTCGGTAAGCGACCTGCAATCAAGAACAGCGCAGACTTCACCAGCCCGTGCGTCAGCGCATAAAATCCGCCTACAGCAGGCGCAGCCATAATAAAGCCCAGCTGAGATACCGTATGAAACGCCAGGATGCGCTTAGTGTCTTTGGCAAATACTGCAAACCCTACACCAAACAGTGCGGTTAGTACACCAAACAGACGCACAATCAAATTAATATCAGGCAGCATCAGCGCAAATCGTACCAGCGGAAACACCCCGGTTTTTACAACTACACCAGAAAGCAACGCAGAGACAGAAGAATCCGACTCAGCATGAGTGACAGGCAGCCATAGTCCCGAAACAAAAATACCTCCCTTCGTCAGCAGCCCCAGAAAAATAAGTGCGATCGCCTCTACCGGCGCATTCTCTAAAGCAGTAAAGGCAAACGAACGGTTGGCCTGATAGACCAGTACAGCCCCCAGTAAGTAAAACAGCATCGCCGTATTACTTACAAACAAATAGCGCAGGCCCACCCAAATAGAACGTTCTGTTCTGGGATAGGCAATCAGCAAAAAGGCGGCAATGCCAATAACCTCTAGAGCCACATATACACTGATCAGGTCCGCACAAACAAAGACAGAATTGACGCTGCCGTGCAGAATAATTACCTGTGTGTAGAAAAAAGAATTCTTATCAGACGACCAGCAGTATAAAATCACGGCCGCTGTCACGACAGCATTCGTCAGAATAAAAAATCCACTGAGCGGGTCAACCAGTAAGCTAACACCAAAGCTATCGACTAAATTTAAGGAGATAGGCTCTAGGTAGAGCGCATGACACAGACCATACCCCAGCGACACCACTGAAACAAGGAGTGGCAGAACAAGCGATAATTTGGGTAACAGATAGATAACAAAGCCCGCAAAAAGCGGAAGTGCAATCCAGATTAGCGTCAGCGTCGCCATAGCATATTGTTTCTATCAATATTGCCATACTCCGACACTGAATTATATTCGGCAAACGCCACGTAAATCGAAAATATTGAGAATTACTATTAACAATGCCATAATTTGGAGGCAGGTTCTATAGCTCAGTTCTAGATGGTGAAGGCATTAACGGGTACTGAAGTAGCTACAATCATGGCAGAATGTCGTGCCAATAATGAACTAATAGAATACTCAGAAGGGCCGGAGTCTTTTAGCCAAATGCCGCCGCTGCTAGGGCAGGGCTATGGACGTACCTTACAGCTACGAGAGGGATTATCTATAGATGTCTGTCGCTTTAATAAGCGCCAGACTCACACGTACAACTGTCGTCACCAGGGGCCCATGCCTTTAAGCTTGGTGTATTATCTGTCGGGCGGCACGCGAGTAGACAATACAGGACTCAAACTATCCACAGAAGAGGTCGCCGGGAAAAGCTATCTCTACTGCCTGCCCAACACAACTGAAGTTGAAGAATATCCAGCAGAACAAACGATTTTCACGGTTAGAATTCGAATTTTGCCTACGCTAATACCAGCATTTAGCGATCGCATTCACGAGCTGCCCTCCCATCTCAGACAGGCTATCAACCACCCCAAAGAAGCGCTACTGTACTACTCAGCCAAAATTACACCCGCCCAACAGCACATTTTGCAGCAAATAATACAGTGGCCTTATCAAGGTCTGACTCGTCAGCTGTACTTAGAAGGAAAAGTGCTAGAGCTCCTATCACTTTACTTCAACCAAATGCTAGCAAAGCCTCAGGGGCGTGGCAATTCTCTCATTGCTAGAGATGTTGATCGAATCTATCAGGCGCGAGATGTGCTGATTCAAAATATGGTAAGCCCACCTTCTCTACCACAGCTTGCAAAACAGGTTCACCTAAATGAGCGTAAGCTCAAGCAAGGGTTTCATCAGGTCTTTAATACGACCGTTTTTGGCTACTTGCACGACCACCGCATGGAACAAGCACAGCATCTGTTGCAGACAGGCCAGTTAAACATTCAAGAGACTGCTCGCTGGGTCGGGTACGCCAGCCGCAGCTCATTTGTCGTCGCCTTCAAAAAGAAATTTCAGATGCCGCCGAGTCAATATCTCAAAATCTCTAAATGACG
>CALDSK010000003.1 GCA_937911865.1 uncultured Synechococcus sp. | reverse complement strand
GGCGATCACCGTCAAGTTCCTTCCTGACTAAACTTTTGTCAGTCAATCAGGGCGCTGAGTTTGCTTTTCTGGATAGGAGTACTGTCTCTAAAACCGATAGCTTGGTTGCGGACTACCTGACTAACCTGACGCTGCAAAACAGTCTGCGGAGATCGCAGTTTGATAAGCCGATATCATTAGAGACTACGTTCACAAAAGAAGATGAGCTGATGACTAATCAGGCAGTGAGTACCGCAGACGTTGAGCGCTGCCAGAAGACCATTCTCGATTTCATGCCGCCACCGGTGACCGACAAACAGCGCGAGGCGTTGGAGACATACCGCGCTGGCAACGTGAAGGACTTACAGGCGACGCTCAGCTTGGGCAGCGACTATGAGGTCTGTCTTTGTTCTTTACTCAGGGCGAGTCAGGACGATAGTTCAGCGATTGACGGCATCAACGCAGCGGCAGCAGCGGCCCTTAAGTTTGCGGGCGCTGCCGATGGCGCTGAGCTCTATGCGAAGCTCCGCGAGATACTGCCTGAACAGTTCGCCGACCGGTAACTATAGCAGCGGTATCCGACCGGTTGAGAATAGCTTGTAGCCCACTGCCATCACCATAAATGCCAGAAAGAATTCCCATAAGCTCGTCGGGTTTAAGATCGCTCTGCTGCTCATAAAGATCATCAAGATACCGAGCGCTGTTGATACCCAGCCTATCTCCTTGAACTCTCGGGGTAAGAAGACCAGTGACAGCACGCCAACGGCAAGACACAAGATCGAGGCATCTGCTGCAACGCCTCGCCACCAGTACGGTGAGACATTTGTCGTAAACAGGATGTTATGACCTAGCAAGTAGGTACTAAACATCAATAGGCAAAAGCCGAGCAGCTTGACGAAGGTGCGCATAGGAGAAAAAAGCGATAGAACAGACTACGCTTAGGACTCCCAACTACTGCACAGAGAAGAACAATCGGCCCCTTCTCGATGCAACGACAAGTGACTCTCATTCAGGAAATGACTGCAGCAGCTCACTGACCAAAGCCGCGTTTTCGTTTGCGTAGCTTGCCAGCTTTTGCTTGTCTAGCTAGTGCTGCAAAGCCCCGCTCGTCTTGCAGCTTCAGCTGGTGCGTTCGTTGCTGCTGGTATGCCTTCACCTCTGCGGCGAGCGGATGGGCCGGGTCGATAATCAGATGCGTCAGCGAGGCACCGACCACTTCTTCATCGGTGGCGTTGCCTTGAAGCATGCAGAGGATGCCGCCTTCATCACCGCTGTACATCACTTTCTCAACCACATAGGCCCGCTCGGCCGATATCGGCGTGCCTTTCTCTTTCATCACCTTCAGCAGCGGCTTCCCAGGGCGAACCGTGAACGGCACACTGGCTTCTAGCTGATTGCTCAATTGGGTAGCGCTGGCATAGTCGTCTATAGGCATCGGACAGCTCAATTGATTCTTTTTCTATACGTATAGCTTAAGCGGCAAGCTAGCGGCTCGTTAAGGCCACAGCTCAGCGCTTTTGAGCGTGGGTCACACGACTGCAGTCTTCAGCCATACTCATACATCCAAGGACAAGGCTCGACGGTGCTTTGACTTTTCTAGGTCAGTTTCACTACTTGTGCCAGAATCTATGTATCACAATCAGCTCTGCTTAGAGTTTTGGGGCGATGAAGATAGGCTACGCCAGGGTCAGTACCTTCGACCAAACCTTAGATTTGCAAACCGATGCGTTGAATCAGGCGGGCTGCGAGAAGCTCTTTACTGACCACGGCGTGAGTGGCCTCAAAGCTGAGCGGCCTGGACTGGACCAGGCGCTTGGGCAGCTCAGAAAAGGCGATACGCTCGTTATCTGGAAGCTCGACCGGCTCGGGCGATCGCTCAGTCATCTGCTGGAAGTCATTGAAGAGTTGAAGGCGAAAGGCGTCCAATTCGCTAGCGTTCAAGATGGCTTCGATACTTCGACTGCATCGGGCAAGATGGTTTTCTCTGTCATCGGCGCGATGGCCGAGTATGAAAGAAACCTGATCAAAGAGCGGACGATGGCTGGTTTAGCGGCGGCTCGGGCCAGAGGACGGCTGGGCGGGCGGCCGAAGCAGCTGAAAGATGACCAGGTAAAAGTGGCAATCTCTTTAGCTGAAGCGGGTGAGCTGACGATTCGAGAGATTTGTGCCCAGGTCGGCTGCTCTCGGTCAACTTACTATCGGCAGGTCGCACCGCTGCTGAAGAAAGAAGCCGTACCAACACTCACAATCGATCAAAGTGAGTATGTGCCGCCACAGCAGAAAAAGAAGAAACAGAAAGCTAAAACAGGAAAGAAGAAACAGAAGAAAACAAGGCCCAGCAGCACGCTCAAGTACGTTCTCAAGGATGCCAAGAACGCGACAACCCTGAACCGGAAGGTCCACGCGATTTCCACTGTCGAGCCACAGTCTGGGCGATGGTATGCGCCTGCGCTCTGTGGGGAACAGCCGAAAGCGGGCAGCTGGGGCTGGCGCACCTGCGACGCGTCTGAACTCAGCTGTCCTAAGTGCTACGACAAAGTGAAGCTACTTACATAGGCGGCGCGTCTGAACGAGCCGAGCTGCCGTTGGGGGGGGGTGTAGCTCTACTCACCAAACCGTGAGCATCTTCTTATCATGCGATCTCGCTTGGATGCCCTTGACAGTACCCTCTAATAATTAATGCAAAAGTTACGCTGTCGACAACGTCAGGCCCCTTCGTAAGGCGGCGATCGCTACTGCCGGCTTGCTAAAGAACTGACGTTCTTGCATTCGGTGGTGCACTACTAAACCTTCTACGCTGCCGGCTGCCAAATCTTAAAGCCGCACCGAGCTAAGCAATGTTGGCTAAGCAACGTTACAAACCAAACAGGGCGGGCACAGAATTAAAGCTATAGAGAGCTACAACATAGACGGGAAAGGCGTTTCAAAAAAATACGTCTTTTGTAAACCTGTTTGCAATATTTCTTTACATATGATATAATAGGAACATACCGACAGACAAAAGCACTTATTTTTTCGCTTTCGTCCGTCATATACATATTCACTTCACCCCGCAATCATTTAATGGTTTCTACAACTACAACTCTTCAACGAAGCGAGAATGCTTCGCTGTGGGAGCGGTTTTGTCAGTGGGTCACCAGTACCGACAATCGCCTCTATGTAGGTTGGTTCGGCGTACTCATGATTCCGACACTACTCGCTGCTACTGCCTGCTTCGTCATCGCCTTTATCGCAGCACCGCCTGTCGATATCGATGGTATCCGTGAGCCCGTTGCTGGCTCTCTGATGTACGGTAACAACATCATCTCTGGTGCGGTTGTTCCCTCTTCTAACGCAATTGGCCTCCACTTCTACCCCATCTGGGAAGCTGCTTCCTTGGATGAGTGGCTCTACAACGGCGGTCCTTACCAGCTGGTAATTTTCCACTTCCTCATTGGCGTCTTCTGCTACATGGGTCGTGAGTGGGAGCTTTCTTACCGTCTTGGTATGCGCCCTTGGATCTGTGTTGCTTACTCTGCGCCTGTCGCAGCGGCAACTGCAGTGTTCCTTATCTATCCTTTAGGTCAAGGTTCCTTCTCTGATGGTATGCCGCTCGGTATCTCTGGTACCTTCAACTTCATGTTGGTCTTCCAAGCAGAGCACAACATTCTGATGCACCCCTTCCACATGCTCGGCGTAGCTGGCGTGTTCGGTGGTTCACTCTTTAGTGCAATGCACGGTTCTTTGGTAACGTCTTCTTTGGTTCGTGAAACCACTGAGACTGAGTCCCAGAACTACGGTTACAAGTTTGGTCAAGAAGAAGAGACTTACAACATCGTTGCAGCTCACGGCTACTTCGGTCGTCTGATTTTCCAATACGCTTCCTTCAACAACAGCCGTAGCCTCCACTTCTTGTTGGGTGCATGGCCTGTTGTCGGCATCTGGTTTACCGCTTTGGGTATCTCCACGATGGCGTTTAACCTGAACGGCTTCAACTTCAACCAGTCCATCATCGACTCACAGGGTCGTGTGGTGGGTTCTTGGGCAGATGTCTTGAACCGTGCCAACTTGGGTATGGAAGTCATGCACGAGCGCAATGCTCACAACTTCCCACTTGATTTGGCTGCGGGTGAGGCTGCGCCTGTCGCACTCACTGCACCTGCTATCAACGCGTAAGCTTCAGACAACTCGTTTGACACCGACATTTGAATAGAGTGAAAGGCCTTCCGTACAGTGTGCGGAGGGCTTTTTTTACTGGCTCATTTAAGGAAAAGCTGACGGTAGGTGAGCAGACTTTAGTCAACTAGCTGGCTAAGAGGCACTGTCAACTTAGTACGAGCTAGGAGAAACGAAACGGTTTTGTTGGGCGGAATTCTGTCCGGTTGGGCTATGCGATCGGGCGAGGTTCAGCGGCGGGTAACACTCTCAATGCGATTTCTTGCCCGACAGTCCGCGCGATCGCATAGGCTGAATGGTTGTCATCCCCCCTCTTCAGTGATCGCTCCTCATGATTCCAGCCCTTGCCACTGCCGCCAGCTTGCCACCTACCGTTCGTCAGGACATTGGTATTCAGGTGCTGTCTCGCTCACAGCCCATCAGGTGATCAGCAAACGTATGGCCAAAAAGCAGCAGATGCGATGGACTCAGAAAGGAGCACATCTGCTTTTAGAAGTCAGAACGAAGGTGCTCGACGACGACTGGCGTAAAACCTTTGAGCGGTGGTAATCCAGAGCTGGCTGCTCAAGCGGCTTAAATGGCTGATCTAGGAATTTCCGGGCTTTCCAAAGGTTTTCGGTACTCTCACTTGCGTCAGTCCTCAGAAATAAATTGCCAAGTATCATCTAGCCTGAAATGGCTCCACAGATTAAACCTCAGGTCGTCAGGACTGGCTTTTACAAAGCCAGTATTGCCACTGGGTTGAACATTTGTCCACAAACGCAGACCTTGATATTCGATGCGGTTAGGTGCTAGGCCGGGTGTGTCAACACGCTTGATGAGAAACAAGCCAATGCGTCGGGGCGTTTCTATGGATTTTCCTGCTGCAACCTGCTGCGCCACTTGCTCAAAGGCGGGGCGAGAGAACGCATACGCCATTCTCAGAGGCCAGTTAAAGGCAATAACAGAAACCACGATGAGAAGAGATGTGATCGCTGGCTGTCGAAACCGCTTTTGAGATCTGAGCGCCGGAACTGACATCATCAACAGCGACAAAAATATAGCCGCTAGGATGCCGGAAAAGCAGAGCGAGAATATCTCTAGTGGCTTCAGAGATAAGAGAATAATAAGAACGGGGGGGAGGGTGATCGCGCTCCAAACCAAAAAGCTTTTCATCCTGAAATCTAGAGAGAAAATACTGACCGAGACTATCGTAAAAACATTACAGTGACACAAGTCTAATAGTGTGGCAATTTTTTCACTGCCTAACCACGCTTAGGTATGGCTTCCAATTAGTGTGATCAAGGCACGGTATGGAGTCTATCAAAGTTGCTAAGAATGACAAGCCAGGGGCTGATTTTTTCAACCGAATCGGGAAGCTTTACAGTATCTAAACCGCGATCTTCTCAACCACATCAAGATTGTTTATGAAGGTTGCAAATCGGTTGGCGTCTAAGCGTGGTTTATTACTTAAGGCTTGCCTTAACTTGGTTTTGAGCCATGGCTTGCTCGTTGGTAATTTGCTGCCTGCGATCGCTTAAGTCACCTCAGACGGTTGCAGGAAGGCAGCCGTCAGTAGCACCGACAGCATCAAGTAATTAACGTGTCTGTGCAAATGAAGGCTCAGAGTGCAGGATGTGTCAGATAAGGCCCTACATATTACATTTAATGAGCTATGTGAAACTCTACTTTGCAGAACTCTATAAAGGTGCGGATGGCATGTCATCGCCTTCACAATAGACTTCAATCGCGTATTCCAATCCGACGTAGGGGTCCTCTCTGGCTACAACTGCCTGATGGGCTTCGGAACGATCATTCGCTGAGGTAATGTTACGTTCAGCCTCAGCAAACGGGGCCAGATCACGGGAGACTTCCGCGTCGTGGCGAAAACTCGCTGCTAGGTATGATTTCAAAAGGTTTAGATCTTTATTGCCCA
>CALDSK010000002.1 GCA_937911865.1 uncultured Synechococcus sp. | reverse complement strand
TGTACAGCGAATAGAGTCTGGCTTGCAGATCGGGCGGTGATTCTTTTTCTTAGAGCTTCGATGTAATTACCCTTTGCGTTTTACCTCTTTGTGGCCGTTCAGATCCGTTTCGCAACGGTTGCAGTAATATCCTGAGATGCCGTAATTCTCTCTCTGTAGCTCTAGGTCGGGATTAACATGCTTATCCCATAGCCAGGGTAATCCTATAACTGCTTTGCAACAAGAGCAGGCGCTGGTTGGCCGCCGCCACGGAGAGCGATTGCTTTTCCAAAACCCAATATGAACGCCCTTACTTTTCGCTAGCTCAATATCAGAAGGGAAAAACGTACCGCACAGTCCCCCTCCCATGAACGCGGCAACAGACATAGGTTTATGGCATCTTCTACATTCGCTTTTAACTACCACTAGCTCGCGTTTATTCGTGCGCTCTCGGCAGCGACCACACCGAGGGTTGAGACAGGAATAGACTTCCTCTGGATACATCTTTGGGCCGATTCGCTTTAGATCTTCGTCAGACTTCAATTGAAAGACCACAAGTCCGATGTTTTTGTCCTGATAGTAATTGAGAGCTTGTTGTTCAGGTGCATGAGTAACGACAACCTCGATAGCAGCGATCACCCTGCCTGTTCTATCTAAAAGGGCTATGTCTGGCTGACACTTGCCAAGGTTGTGCTCAATCTCCACTTGGCTTGCTTTTTTGACCAGATTTCCAATGTGAGTTTCTAAGCAATAGCGGCAACCCCATTCAATTTCAAGCGACTGCTGCGTAGCAATGTGCTCCTTCAGCTTATTAGCTAACAAGACTTTAAACCCATAGTGCAGCGCCGACTCGGGTGTGCAGTTGTCTGTCAATGCTTTGTGTGCAAAGTGTGGTCGTTTTTGTTCACCTTGACGTGGAATCATCTCACCGCCGCAAACAGCGCAGGCATATGGTCTGCCCTTCACAGCATCTTTTGCTTTCACTAATTCGCCTTTGTAGAAAGCCGTGGAGTATAAGATAGCCTTTGACTTTTTCATTACTATGTTTTGATTGTTCGGTTACTTTTCCTGCTACTTAGACTTTGAGAGCTTAGAATTTTGCTTGTTTTCTGAAGTCGTCTCTACTTACTTTAAAGACTCTTTCTTTTTTACCGTCAGTCGTTTCTCTCGGCGTATTGGCTGGAGTGATCGATGAATTTGGGCCTTCTCGTCTGAGAAGATTTAGCCGCTTATTTATAGGAATACGTTGCCATTCTCGTTTGATCGATATCGGGCTTAATTTGATATGTAAATTGGGGACATGGTAGTAGTTTATTACTACTGTCCTCATAGGATTTTCTATATCTTGGAATTCTAGTGTACGAGGTCCTATCTCGTTTCGGAGCTTAGAGCTTGTGCCTACGATGTTACTCAAACGCCTCTCTAATAAGATGTCTGAAAAATATAAATTGTTTTCGGCCCCTATTACCTGGAGTAAATTTACTGTTTTAACTTCATCAGAGCTAATAGAAGAAATAAAGTCCTTTTTCCTTTTCCCGACTTTATAAACTGAAGTGTCGTACAAAAGCAGGCACAGCTCAGGAGAAAGGGGATAAAAAATCATTATTCCTCTGGCAATGGGAGCTGTGGTGCCTGGAGAGAAAAATCTTTCACGATAGAGGTTGTAACTAAATACAGGACAGTCAGATGTAACGAATTGACTATCGCTATGTGATTTTAGTAGGTGTATACCTAAATCGTCCAAGCACCCTGCTATGGTGCCTGACTGAGATAATGCCTGGATAACTGGCGATTTCATACCAATTTTTATTGACTCTAAATTCAGAGCATTGAATCTTGAGTCTCTAGATAGGATCATTTTTGCAAAATTGTCTGCTTGTGCATTCATGATTTCTTCTTGCTTCGTAGTTCGCAACATCTGCGTTGCAGTAGAAAGAAGGATTCCATGATGATTTTCTGTTCCCATCTCAGGCAAAGTTTCTGTAACACATATTTTGTTTATTACTTTTGAGAAGATTCCTTCTAATTTTCCTAACACATCTTCTAAATCAGGCTTCTCTCCGTAGAACTTCTTTTTTTTGCACTGTCCTTTTATGGAAGCATGATGAATAATTTTTGCACTCGCTAAATTAAAAAGATGTATTTGTTTCGGTTCTTTTTCGTTGCGATCAGAGGCGAATCTTTTCAAGTAAAATCGAGGGACATAGTGATGACGGCTTCGCTGACTCATGGATATTTTGTTAGGCTTGTATTTTGGACAGTGAGTATAATATTGCCTGCTATAGCTGTTGAAATAGTTAGCTGTGAGGATCGTGCCAAGTGATCTTCCTTAATAGAAATGACTGCTCGCTAAACCTTGAGCGTTGCTACGCTGTCCTCGACCCACCGAGGATTGCCCAAAGCTGCACAAGCGGCAGCGGTAGCGCTTATAAACAACTCGACCGCTGCGAGTAAAAGCACTTTCTCACTATCGGTTGTTGCTGAATCCTGCTCTATAATCTCTCTTACGAGCTGCGTATTTTGCTGAGCAGCATAGAGTGCCGTGAGTGAAATTAAGTCATGTTCTTGCTGTTGTGAAAGATATGTCTGGCTATCAACGAAGACACTTAACCGCTCAGAGGTTGCGTAATTAAGGGTGTCATAGAGCTTTTTCACGGTTCCAAATAGGTTAGCCGTAGCCTTACAAGAGATACTTTGTCGTGCAACCTCGCTCAGCTTATCTTTGGTGAAACGATGAAACTCATCAGGGCTAGGTTTGATATTTTTAGGGTTGTAGTACTTCATGAAGAAAATTGATTTCTGCCAATGACAATGCCATTATGAGAGCATTCATTATATTGATGTCCGACTTAAGCTTTCCCACCTTTTGCATCAGCTATGATTCTCAGTCATGGGAGTATCGATGTGTCAAAATTTCAGTGGTCGCTGCAACAGCTAATTTCGACGTTTCTCACCGTCAGTATTGACGATCTAATTTGGCTGTGCTTCGATAGTGATATGTAACGAATATCACTACCTAGATGTTCGTCTCATGGGCACTATCTTTGTTCCTCAGATGAATGTATCCCCAGTATTCTGGTCTGGCGTTTATCTGAAATAAGAGATTCTATTTTAGATAAACGCCGGTTCAGCCTACTGGGTATGCGCTGGTGTGAGGCTTAGAGATAGTACGCTTGAGACGTTTATTCGTAGGTGTTAGACCAGCACGCTCCTCGCGGGAGTGTGTACTGCTGCTTACATCCGATGTTCTGTTACTACAAAAAACAGTAGTAAATGGCAAATTCAATATGGCGATGTCCTCAAAGCAAAAGAAAGCTCGAAAGACCTGCCTCCTTAAAGACTATGGCTCGCGCTGCTGGTGGTGTGAAACGCACCTACCTGCGCAGAAGCTAACCCTCGACCACCTAAAGCCGAAGAGCAAAGGCGGTTCTAATGCTCTAGAAAATCTGCGGCTAGCCTGCTTTCCCTGTAACAATTCTCGGGGAGACAGTCTCTTTGCGCCCCGACGAGTATTCTCTGCCAAGTCAAATTCAAAAAAATCAAATAGAACGGTGAGGATGCATGCATAAGCTTCTGCAATTCAGTAACGAACACCTGCTGCGCCGAGCATTAACGCATCGCTCATACATCAATGAAAACCCCGGAGAAGACAGGGATAACGAACGTCTAGAATTTCTTGGAGATGCCCTCCTTACTTTCATCAGCGGGGAGTATCTTTATCAACTCGAAGGCGAAATAGGCGAAGACGAAATGACGCGGCGGCGATCGGCACTCGTCGATGAGAAGCAGCTTGCTAAGTTTGCGACTGAAGTCGGGTTAGATTTTAGAATGCGGCTAGGCCAGGGCGCGATCCAGGAAGGCGGCTACCACAACGCTCGGCTGCTCAGCAGTACGTTTGAAGCGGTTGTAGGAGCCTACTATCTAGATAAAAGTCGAAACATCGAGGCGCTGCGCCCGCTTTTAGAAAACCTGTTCAACGCAGTACCTGACGGCATTGCTATGGGTTCTACCCAAGTACGCTCCAACATAGATTCTAAAAATAGGTTTCAAGAGATTGTGCAGGCGGATGGTGCAAAGACTCCCCCAAAATATGTGACAGAGCAGCTCGGGGGAACAGATCATGCACCTGAGTTCCACGCTAGGGTCTATGTGGATGGCGTTCTTTATGGAGAAGGCCGGGGGTCTAGCAAAAAGAAAGCTGAGAAGCAGGCAGCAGAAGATGCGATTGCTAAGTTGAAAAAGCAAGGGCAGTCGTAAGCCCAAAGCAATATCTTGACGCTACTACCATTAATAGAGCGCAGGCATTACAAGCAGCGCAGTCGAGCAACAGAAAGTAATGTAGAAATAGTCTGCACTATTGAACGCTCTTGTGTCTGAATATGAAAGCACTCAAAACTGTCAGCTTAACAGTCGTTA
>CALDSK010000001.1 GCA_937911865.1 uncultured Synechococcus sp. | reverse complement strand
GTTTCAGGAGAGACCATGTTCCGGCCTCAGATTCGTCGCGCCTCAAAAAAATTCTTCGTAGGCAATAGAAATTATCCAGAGATTGAACGGATTGGCGACCCCCATTCTTATTGGGGCGATATCTATCATCTGCTGCTGACGATGCCCTGGCGGTCTTTTATCAGCTTGACTAGCGTGTTGTATCTGCTGATGAATGCGGTGTTTGCTGTTGCTTATAGCTTGGGCGGCGGTGTGGCCACTGCTGAAGGAGACGGCCCTGAGTACTTTTTGGATCTGTTCTTTTTTAGTGTGCAGACCATGGCATCAATTGGCTATGGCGTGATGCACCCAACCAATTTGTATGCTCATTGGCTAGTGGTGATTGAGTCTTTGGCCGGGCTGTTTTTTATTGCGATGACAACGGGTTTGGTGTACGCCCGGTTTTCTTTGCCAACGGCGCGGATCTTATTTAGTAATGTGGCGGTAATTGCTCCGTTTAATGGGGTGCCGACGCTGATGTTTCGTACTGCCAACAAGCGGAAGAATTACATTTTAGAGGCGCAGCTGTGGGTGACGCTGGTGCGTGATGAGTACAGCACAGAGGGTGATTTTATGCGGCGCTTTCACGATATTCCGCTGGTGCGATCGCACACGCCTGTCTTTAGTTTGTCGTGGACGGCAATGCATCAAATTTTGCCGGGTGGCTTGCTAGATGGCGATACGGTTGAGTCATTAAGACGCGATCGCGCTGAAATAATTGTTACCCTCACCGGCTTAGATGAAACCCTGGCGCAAACCATTCATGCCCGGCATACCTTTACTGCCGAAGACATTCGTTGGGATCACCGCTTTGCCGATATTTTGCTGACAGGCAGTCACGGTAGACGCGTAATTGACTTCAATCAGTTTCACGTTATCCATCCGATTAGCCGTCCGCGTCAGCTGCCTAGCAACTACAAAATCACGGCTGGGGCTCATAGTAATAGTGTGCACCTAGATGAGAATTGATTTAGTGTTGCGATCGCCTTGGTTGATACAAGCGTCAGTGTAGATTGCTAGCAGATTGCTATAAGATCGTTAGACAAGTCACCAAAAGATCACATTAAAGCAGTGATATATAGCGCCATGGTTAGCAAAGCAGTCGCCAAAATTCAACGGTTCGCCCTCAGCTCTTTAAAAGGCCTATGGCAAGCAATGAACGCGATAGGCCTACCGACCCCTCGTCAAGTCACAGGTTCGGTGCTGTTGATTTCGTTGCTGCTAACGGCTTTGCTAAGCGGTGTTCAACCTGTGGCTGCTACTAACTTTGACCGCAAAAACCTCCGTCAGCAAGACTTTTCTGGTCAGGACCTCACTGACAACGACTACACCCGCGCCGACCTGACTGAGGCTAACCTCAGCCACGCGAACTTAGAGCTAGTTCGTCTATTTACCACTCGCTTGACTCGTGCCAACTTAGAAGGCGCCAATCTGAGAGGGGCCACGTTAGATGGCGCTACGCTGGTAGGTGCCAACCTTAAAGACGCTAATCTGGAGGGCGCTTACGCTATTAATATTGATTTTCGCGGCGCGAATATTGAGGGCGCAGACTTTACTGACGTGCTGCTAGATCCAAAAGATAATGACAAGCTGTGTGAAATGGCCAGTGGCACAAACAGCGTTACCGGCAGAGATACGCGTGAGACTCTGTTCTGTCCTTAATCTGTTCTGTCTTTAAAAAGCTCAGGACGTATACCCGTGCTCTGCTAAAAACGCCATCGATAAATCTAGCTCAGATGTTGTAGCTGTTTCTAACCTGTCGGGAGAAGTTTTTCCACGACTAAATTTTTCTACGTACTTACCCAGCATGTCGCCTTCTAGGTTTACAGAGTCACCGGGCTGTAGATATTGCAGGTTTGTTTCGGCGTAGGTAACTGGGATGACCGCTGTAGAAAACCAATCGCCCGCAGAAGAACATTCCGCCACGGTCAGGCTAATACCGTTGACGGCAATGCTGCCTTTATTCACAATATAGCGAGCTACTTCAGGGGCTATGTTCTTAAAGCGAATTTCCCAGGCGTTAGCTGTGCGCTCAGTGCCTTCTAACTCGCCCCTGCCATCGACGTGACCCGTCACAAAGTGACCCCCAATTTTGCTGCCGACTCGCAGCGACGGTTCTAGGTTTACCGGGCCATTTTCGGAGACTTTTCCCAGCGTGGACTTAGCCAGGGTCTCAGGCGAAGCTGTGGCGATAAAGCCTTGAATTAAAATTTTCTCTACGGTGAGGCAGACGCCATCCACCGCAATGCTATCGCCTAGGGCAATACCCTGAAGTATGGGATCTTGGGCGGTTTTGCAGGAAATTTTGAGCTGATAGGGGTTGAGATGTTGAAGCTGACCAATGCTTTGAATGAGCCCTGTAAACACGAATAACCTGCTCTGGCAATTATTGATTAACTCTAGCGTAATTGCCAGGCTATTAGACGATAAAGTGCAGAATTGTGCAGTTGTTCTAAATACATTTAACGGTCTCTTCAGATAAAGAAATTATGTTGTAGTTACCGCGGCATTACCTATGTGGTGGTTTCGATAAAGTTTCTTTATCTTTCGCTGAGTTCGGTCAAAAATCGCTTTAGCCTAGAAGGGGAGCAAACGGCTGAATACACCTGTTTTTAATACACTCGTGTTGTCCTCGCTGTTTGGGTATAACGTCGCTGTATCTGACAAGAATTGCAGCTATTTGACGATATTGCCATCTACGTAACAGAAATACTATAGAAGACAGCTTTTTAACGCGTGTTTTAGTGAGTGAACGTTCACCTAGCGAGTCTAAGGTACTAAAAGATGATTGAGATGCAGGTTGCGGGAATTGCAATTGATGGAGGCACTCGAAACCCGGTGATTCTGCTGCGAGATAGCTCTCAGCGACGACAGCTACCTATTTTTATATCGCCAGAGCAGTCGCGAACCATTCGCGCGGTTCTAGAAGGCGAAAGAACAACCCGTCCGATGACGCATGATTTGATTGTGAGCATGCTTCACGCCTGGGACATGTCCTTGCAGCGTGTGGTGATTCACGCGCTGCGAGACAATACGTTTTACGCGGTAATGACGGTGGGCAGGGGCGAGAAGAAAAAAGAAATTGATGCGCGCCCTAGCGATGCTATTTCAGTTGCGCTGAGGGTCGGCGCGCCAATTTGGGTGATGGAAGAGGTCATTCTTGATGCGGCTATGCCGGTCGATAGAGACGCTGATATCGCCGAAAAAGAGGCTTTTCACGCATTTTTATCGAGTATTAGCCCTGCTGATTTTGCTGAAAGAGGCCGCTCCGTATAGAGGTGTTGGGAAAGTGATGTTGAGTCAGTGATGCTGGGGAAGTGATGTTGAGTAAGCAATGCTGAGTAAGCAACGGTTGAGTCCATTGGTTTCCCGCAGGCCGCTGTTTTGAGGATCTATGCGCGATCGCCGATTCGGTAAAACCCAGCGGCAGCTGTCTGTCTTTTCTTTGGGCACGATGCGGTTTGCCTCAGCCGAAGCGGCACGTGCTGTGATTGAAAGTGCGATCGCCCGTGGCCTTAATCACATAGAAACTGCGCCTGCTTACGGTGCAAGCGAACGCTACATTGGCCAGGCGCTGAGGCCACTTTTATCTGAAGGCTTATCTATAGACTCTGGCTTGCGAGAGTCTGGTTTGCGTCACCAGTTGACGCTTACTAGTAAGCTCACGCCGACGCTACGCGGTGATCAGGTTGAGCCTGCGATTCGCCAATCGCTAGCTCAGCTTGGTGTGACTTATATAGACGGCCTAGCGATCCATGGCATTAATACAGACGAGCACCTGCGCTGGGCGATCGCTGAAATGCTACCGGCGCTGGCAGTAGCACGCGATAAGGGACTGATTCGCCACATTGGGTTTTCGACCCACGGTCCGCTGCCTGTGATTGAAGCTGCGATCGCGACCGAAGCGTTTAGCTTCGTCAACCTCCACTATAATTTTTTCTTTCAGCGCAATGCCCCGGCGATCGCCCAGGCCCATTGTCAAGATATGGGCATTTTTATCATTTCGCCCGCTGACAAAGCTGGAATGCTTTACAGCCCGCCCGATCGGCTAAAAGCGCTGTGCACGCCTTACGATCCGCTACTGCTGAATTACCGCTGGCTGTTGAGCGATCCTCGTATTACCACGCTTAGCATTGGTCCGGCGACGGCGAGTGAACTCGACTGGCCGCTACAGGTTGCAGATGATGACGGTCCTTTGAGTGAAGGTGAGCAGCAGGCGATTTTACGTTTGGAGCAGGCACAGCTAAGTGTGCTAGGGCGCGATCGCTGTGCTCAATGTCATCAGTGTTTGCCCTGCCCTGAAACGATTAACATTCCAGAAGTGCTACGGCTGCGCAATCTGGCGGTTGCTTACGATATGAAGGCCTTTGGACAGTATCGCTATGGCATGTTTGAAAATGCGGGGCACTGGTTTCCCGGTCGGCGGGGCGATCGCTGTACTGACTGTGGCGACTGCTTACCGCGATGCCCCGAACAGTTAGATATTCCAACTTTGCTACGCGATACGCATCAGCGTCTGCGTGGAAAGCAGCGCCGACGGCTCTGGGAAGAGCCGTAAGAACCTCGGCTAGAAGGCGCGCCTAAAACGTTATTCTCTCCATCTATCTAATTGTAGAGTCCTAGAGGCAAGACTAAAAAATATACATTCAACAAAAGAGAAAAAAGGAAGATTTTTGAGTTAGTGAAATTTTTAGGCTAGTAACACAGTTGTTGCTCGCTCGCTCATAAAGTCACGTTACTTCATACCTCAAAACCCTACGTAACAAAAGGGCTGTATTCCTCTCTAAGCTATAGATTTTCTTCGCTTTGTCGATGTTTGCAGAGTTCTCTTATCGGTAGGATAGGGGAATAAAATACCTCTTAAGTACAGATTTCTTCATATGTTTTCTTTTTGAACATCGACATTTTCGACAGCATTTTTATTAAATGCATAATTCTTGATTCAGGATCCTTCCAACCCTATGACTTCTATTCAACAACAGCCCTCATCTGACGGCACCGTCCTAGCCGCAGACACTGCAAATGAAGACCGCGTTGCGGTATTGCTTATGGGCTACGGCGAAGTCGAAAGCTACGAAGACTTTGCCAACTACAACGAACAGGCGCTAAATCTCCTCACCGCTAAGTTTGCACCTGTCCCTACCTGGGTATATCCACCCCTTGCCAAGCTGTTGGCAATTTTTGATCTTCACGAGTGGAGCCACCAGCACGGCCAATTTGTTTCTCCTCACAACGCTATTTTTGAAGACCAGCGCGCAGGTATTGAAAACTGTTTGCAACAGCGCTGGGGCGATAAAGTAAAGGTGTTCAAAGCCTTTAACTTTTGTGCGCCTCACTTGCCCGAGCAGGTGCTAGAGCAAATCAAAGCAGAAGGCTTTAGCAAGCTGTTGATTTATCCTCTACTAGTTGTTGATTCTATTTTCACGAGCGGGATTGCAGTAGAGCAGGTAAATGACGCGCTCACGAAGCTTGCAGGTCCTGGCGACCACTGGCTAAAAGGAACTCGCTATATTCCTTCTTTCTACAATCGCGATCGCTACATTACCCTGCTGGCAGACCTGGTAGAAGAGAAAATTGAAAAAGAGCTCGCGGTCGCTCACCTGCCTTCGCAAACCGGCATCATTTTGCTCAATCACGGTTGCCCTCACAAGGCAAAAGGCTTTACTTCTGGCATTGATGAGAGCCAAAAGCTATACGAGGCTGTGCGTGAAAAGCTGATTTATAAGTATCCACTAATCTCGATTGGCTGGATGAACCATGATACGCCGCTAATTGACTGGACGCAGCCCAATATGGCACTGGCCGGACAAAATATTATTGACCTGGGTGCAACTGCGCTGGTGATGATGCCGATCGGCTTTGCGACCGAGAACCATGAGACGCTGCTAGATGTTGACCATATTATTCATCAGCTGCGTCGTAAGAATCCGCAGGTGACCTATGTACAAATGGACTGTGTGAACGATCACCCTGAGTTTATGCAGATGGTGGCTGATTGGGCCGATACGCATATTCAGGCGCTGTTGGAGTCTGAGCCAGTAACGGTAAATGCTGAGATAAGAGCGGCAAACCTGGAAAAATCTGTTCATGCCCACAGTCATTCGCACGGTCATTCTCACGGCTACGACCATCACGGCGGTCATGGCCACGATCATCATGATAAAGGTCATCACAGTCATGACAATGTGCACAGCCACCATAAGCATGAGGGACATGGCGGCCACAGTCACAGTCATGATAATGCATCGCATTCTCATACTAAGACGGTTGAAAAGCACGTTCATCACTAGTTTTCATTGCTAGCAGTCATGACAAGAGATTAAGAAACAAGGACTGACGAAGGACTAACGAGGACTATAGAGAAATTGTTGTCTACGTCTCTTTTTCATTCCGAAAGCCCTGTGCTCGCTCTTTTGAAAGAACGTCGCAGGGCTTTTCTCTGCACGATTGCGATAAAAGTCACTATCCTAAAGACATCTACTGTCTGCCTTATTTTTCATGCGTCTGCCTTTTCCTCATCGTGCTAAGTATCCTGTTCGCTGGTTTTTAGGGCTAGGATTGATTGGTCTAGTGGCCGCAGGTGCGATCGCTTTTTCCACAGCCCGCCGCACGCCAGACTACGACCTAGAAGAACTTACCATTCCGGTAACCGCAACAGAACTTACGGTGCGAATTACGGCCAGTGGTACCGTAGAGCCTATGCGAACAGTGAATCTCAGCCCTAAATCTGCGGGCGTTGTGCAGGAACTGTTTGTAGAGCAAGGAGACCGGGTTGGCCGAGGACAGCTGATTGCTCAGATGGATAGTGACCAGCTGAACGCTCAGATTGTTCAAAACGAAGCGAGCGTAGCAGAAGCCCGCGCCCAGCTAGACGATTCGCTCAACGGGGCTTCCCAAACAGATATTGGCCAGGCAGAAGCCTCTGTAGCAGCGGCAAGGGCTCAGCTGCAAGATGCTCGTGCTCGCTTGCTTTTATCACAAGATGAGTTGGAGCGCTCTCAGCGGCTGTTTGATCAGGGGGCGATTTCTCGGAGCGATTTGGATCGGGCGGTGAATGAAAACCGCAGTGCCAGTGCCAATGTAGAACAGTCTGTGGCCAGAGTAGAAGAGGCCGATCAGCGTTTGGCCGACCAACAAGATGGTGACGATGCGGAGACGATCGCCCAGGCGGAGGCCCGGCTAAGGCGCGCGCAAGGGCAGCTGCAAGCAGTGGAAGTTCAGCTGAGTGACACGCAGGTGCGCGCGCCGTTTGATGGTATTGTGACGCAGCGATTTGCTTCAGAGGGGGCTTTTGTAACGCCGACTGCAACAGCGTCGGATGTGACGTCGGCGACTTCTACGGCGATTGTTGCGATCGCTAGCGGGCTAGAGGTCATTGCTGAAGTGCCAGAGGCTGATATTGGCAGCATTGAAGTAGGGCAATCTGTTGAAATTCAGGCAGATGCGTTTCCTGAAGAGCTGTTCGAGGGTGAGGTGAGACTGATTGCACCCGAGGCCATTGAACGCCAAAACGTGACGGTGTTTCAGGTGCGAGTGCAGCTGCTGACTGGATCAGATCGGCTGCGCTCTAATATGAATACGAATGTGACGTTTATCGGTGATGAGCTGGCCGATGCACTGGTGGTACCGGCTGTGTCGATTATTACTCAGGGCGGTGAGAGCGGGGTGCTTGTGCCAAGCGAATCGGGGCAGGTTCAGTTTGAGCCGGTGGTGCTAGGTGCGCCAGTGGGCGATCGCATTCAGATTGTGGACGGTTTGGATGAAGGCGATCGCGTCTTTATTGATTTGCCCCCTGGTCAAAGCTTGGAGAATCTGACGTTTGGCCGTAATTAAACAGATTCTCCCTATGACTAATTTCGAGACTGCTGCCTGATTAATTGAGAGAACTCATACTGTAGCGGCAAGGCCTATAGCGGTAAGGCTGAAAATTGTTCAAAGATTTCTTCTGTGAGCCATTGAACGCCGGTTTTTAGTTTGTAGCCGGGGAGGGGGAGAATGCTGAGATAGGTCGCCTCTCGGATGAGATGACCAGGGTGACCTTTGATCTCTATTTTGTCGAAGATTTCTGCGGCGCTTTCGCCTTTGCCAAGTTTGAGGAGAGTGCCTCGTAAAGAGACCTCCGCTGGGGTTGGGGCTTTGTCTTCGATGAGGGCTATGATGTTGTCGGCGATCGCTTTTCCTTGCTGGTAGGCGACTTGAGCCGTATCGGGTAGATCATCTGAAGGGTTGAGGGCGCAATCGCCTGCGGCGAAAACTTCAGGGTGGCCGGGGAGTTGAAGCGTTGGGAGAACCCTTAGTTTGCCCTGACGATTTTTGTGCTCGTCAGGAATAGAAAGGTTTTGAATGAGAGGATTAGGCGCGGTGCCTGCCGTCCAAACAATTGTGGATGCTGGCAGCGATCGCGTTTCTCCATCTTGCTCGTAGATAACTTGTTCTGGCTGGATTTCGGTAACGCTAGCGCCAGTTAGAAGATTTACGCCGCGCTTGCGCATCGCCTTGCGCGCGGCTTTTTTCAGCTTTTCGTTGCCGAGCCCGCTAAGAATCTCCTGGCCTCTTTGTAGAATGACAATATTGATATCTGTCGGATTGCCGCCTAGTGGCTCGTACCATTCAGGCAGCAGGTCGGCGAGGGTAACAGCTAGCTCTACGCCAGCGGGACCTGCACCAATAATGGCGACGGTAAGATGCTGCGATCGTGCCTCATGCTTCTGGTCAGACCTCTGGGCTGCGATCTGTAAGTTCTTTCGCAGATGCTCACTGAGAACGATGGTATCCTGGCCATCTCGGAAGGGTAGGGTATTCTCTTTAGTGCCAGGAATGTTGAGGTAGCCCGTGGTTGCGCCAAGTCCGAGAACTAGATACTGGTAACTGTGAGTCAACCCTGCCTGGGTTGTGACCTGTTTATTGTCTAGATCGATGTTGCTGACTTCATCGAGGACAAAGGCAACGTCTCTTTCCGAGAGGAGTTCGTCATAGCGGGGCCAAATAATTTCTGTATTGGTTTCGCTAGATAGAAGCTCATATAGCAGTGGCTTGAAGACGAATCGCCAGTTGCGGTCAATCATCGTACGCGGACAGGCGCAGTTTAGCCTTTCGAGATGCAGGGCCGTGAAAAGACCCACAAACCCTCCACCGAGGATTAGGATTTCGTGGTTGGAGCTAGCCATAGTGCATCCCGCTGCTTACTATATGTTTTCTTAACAAATGCTGATACTTTTTAATGTATCTTCCTAACTCTGGTCTGAAAATACCTATTTAGTTGGAGTTCTCAGCATTTTTAGCAAGATGTTGCCAGAAGATGACTTTGCCCTGTTTTGGTAATTCTCTTTACAGATTTCTATCTTGCGACTCTGTAGCGCTGCCAATGATACTTTCTTGAACGGTAGTCTCAGTAGAACTGCGGATTGACTAAAGGTGCATATATATCAAATAGAAAAGGTGTATTCACGCCTGACGTCTGACGTCCTAAAAGCCATACTCGTAGCGAGTAGGTAATGTCAATACTTTTAGGTGCTGGGAATAAGTTATGAAGAAAGAAGTGAGTATGGTTTATGTGGCTTTTTGTGTAACGTTAACTTGCACAGCTGCTACGATGACCACGTTCACTTTTGGTTCGGAAACTACTCGCTACAGCGTAGCTATTCGTCCACCTGAAGCTGTTGAAAGCCCCTTGTATTCCTTTCGTAGTAGCTCCTTGAACAGCGGCGCAAGTCAGAACAATCGACGCAATTTCTTCGCTACGCGCTTTAAGTTTGATCGAAACAACAACAGACTGGCCATCGGTGGCCTATCGGTGTAAAAGTATTGGGCAAGCGCAGCGGCCACAGCTATGAGCCGCTTGCGTAGATGGCTCGGTCAACAGGTTTGTTAATAAGCTGATTCAATAACAGAGAGAATGACCTGCACAAACGTGTCAACACGGCCTGTGTCAGAACCGTTATGCTGTTGAAAGCTGTCAAAAACGGTTTTCTCTGGTTTCTTTCTATTGGCTTAGTCTGCTGGCCTGTTCTCTCCATGGATTTTACTGAAAGCCTGAAAATGGCGACTAAAACGCTGAGCGCTAACAAGTTGCGCAGTAGCCTGACGATGCTAGGCATTATCATTGGCAATGCGTCGGTAATTGCCATGATTGGTATTGGTGAGGGCGCGCAAAAGTATGTGAATGGTCAGCTGCAAAGTCTGGGGCCTAACGTGCTTTTTGTGGTGCCGGGCAGCCGTGAGGCTCGGCAGCTGGGCGATTTGGACATTCCCAGAAATTTGGTGCTGGCCGATGCTCAGGCTATTTCGACTCAAGTGCCTTCTGTGGCAGCGGTAGCTGCTGAAAAAACAACGCAGGGGCTGGTGAGCTATCGCAGCCGTAATACAAATACGAGCGTTGTAGGCACGACTGAGGGCTTTCTGAGCGTACGTAGCTTTGAGATTGCTCAGGGTCGGTTTTTGAGCGATTTGGATCAGCGCTCTAACAGCGCAGTTGCTGTGGTTGGCGATACGCTGGCTGAAAAGCTGTTTGACTCGGAAACGCCGCTGGGAAAGCAGCTGCGAGTTAACGGGATTACGTTTGAAATTGTGGGTGTTTTAGAGAAAAAGGGCTCTAATCTGGGCCTTGATTATGACGATGCGGTGATGATTCCGATCACGACTTTAGCCAGTCGAATTGTGGGCCGTACGTCGCCCTATGGCATTGACGTTGGGTTTATTTCGATTTCGGCTAATAGTCAGCAGGAAATGGATACGGCCGAATTTCAGGTGACAAATTTACTGCGGCTGCGTCATGGCGTAACGGAGGCGGATGATTTTTATATTTCTAGTCAGGATACGCTGCTGGAGATTGCTGATACGGTGACCGGGGCGCTGACGCTGATGCTAGCTGCGATCGCCTCTATCTCTCTTTTTGTCGGTGGCATCGGTATCATGAATATCATGCTGGTTTCTGTGCGAGAGCGCACTCAAGAAATTGGTCTACGCAAGGCAATCGGCGCGTCTCAAAAAGATATTCTAAGTCAGTTCTTGATCGAATCTGTGATTCTTGCGGCGATTGGCGGTTTGGTGGGTACAGCTGCGGGGGCGGGGGGTATTTTTCTGATTGCAGCTTTTAGTCCGTTTGAGGCAGGTGTATCAGTGGCCGCAGTGGTTTTAGCCGTTGGTGTTTCTGGCAGTATTGGTTTGTTTTTCGGCGTTGTTCCGGCGCGGCAGGCTGCAAGACTAGATCCGATTCTGGCTTTAAGAACAGCATAGGCTAGCCGTGCATAAGATAAAAGCACATGAGTTAAAAGTGCATAACAGATCATTCATCATTTATTGTTTCTACCCATGTCTCCTTTAATTCAGTTCAATCAAATCACCAAAGTCTACGGTACGGGCAACACCGAAGTCCGCGCTCTGTGGCATGTCGATATGACTATCAACACCGGTGAGTATTGCTCAATTATGGGGCCGTCTGGCTCTGGCAAATCCACGGCTATGAATATGATTGGCTGCCTCGATCAGCCGACAGACGGTGAATATTTGTTTGATGGGCAAGATGTTGCTCAGCTGCCCGAAGACGAATTAGCCCACATTAGGAACAGAAAAATTGGCTTTGTTTTTCAGCAGTTTCATTTGCTCTCTCACCTGACGGCGCTAGAAAATGTTGAACAGCCCATGATGTACTCTAGTGTGCGTTCGGCTGAGCGCAAGCGCAGAGCGGCTGAAGCTTTGGAAAAGGTTGGCCTGGGTAATCGGCTTAATTACAGCCCCAATCAGCTATCGGGCGGGCAGCAGCAAAGGGTTGCGATCGCTAGAGCTATTGTCAATGAGCCACTTCTTCTATTGGCCGATGAACCCACGGGCGCGCTCGATACTCACACCACGCAGGATGTGATCGATATCTTTTCAGAATTGAATCAAAGCGGCATCACCGTTGTGATGGTGACCCACGAACCTGAAGTGGCTAGGCTAACTAACCGAGTTGTCTGGTTCCGAGATGGCGAAGTGCTCAATCACAATTTGAATCCAGCAGATTTGGCGAGCGTTACGGCTGTTCCTGTCTGATCATGAGTGTCTTGTATTCAGAGCCCCAATTATGCGGGCATGACAGCCCGGTCTACCCAAATGCGATCGCACGTCACGACTAAATCCATGGCCAGGAACGGAAACTGTGCATTTAGTGGTTCATAAATAAGCAATCGCACCCGATCGACGTCGCCTGCTTGATAGCTTTCTTCCTGCGCTAAGCTCACGCACAAATACACCTGCACATACAGCAGCCGTCCCGTATTGGTGAGCCGTAGATGATACTCCTGATGGGGCACAGCTTTAAGCGCCGCGGCAACAATCTTTTCTACCTCAGCTGCTTGCTCTTCGCCGGGTGATTTCCCCATCATCTGCAAGCTGTTTTGAATGACTGTCTGTAGCGGTAAGGGCAAAACAACAAGCACCAGCATAAACACCAGCGCTGGGTCAGCGTAGGGGATAAACCAGTCCCACGATGTATCCTGAATGATTAAAATGACCCCAAATGCTAGCGCCACCGCGCCACTGATAACGCCGTCGATTAGCCAGTTTTTGTAGTCTAGTGCCAGGATGGGCGAACCGCTTGCCTGGGAAAAGTATCGTTGTACGAGGGCCATTACCAAGCAGCCTGTGGCTGCAAGTAGCGCGTACCAGAGGGCGACGTCTGCTTCGATGGTTCTTCCACCGTCTAGCAGTGCCATAACTGCCGAAAAGAGTGCGAATAGTGCAACCACAATGATCGATAGTCCTTTACCCATATTGAGAAAAGGCTCGAACATCGCATAGCCAAAAGGATAGTCTTGATCGCCAGGCTTTTGAATCAAGCGGGCGATGTAAAGCGAGAGCAGAGAGATGGCGAGATGAATACCGGAGAATAGGCCGTCTAAGAAGATGGCTTCGGAGCGGGTTTTGATAGCGAAGGTAATGCCCAGTAGTGCGATCGCCGCGTTGCCCCAGAGCGTTAGCTTGAGCGCCTGCCGCTCTAGTCTATTCGCCGCAGTTCGGCTGGCCGCGATTCTATCTGTCGCTGTGATCGCCTCGGTCGGTTGCGTAGCTATACCTGCCGCAGATTCTGGAGCAATCTGTGTCATAGAAACTGTGCGATGACCTGTGTGATGAAGAGTGGCTCAGCAGAATAGCTCAGCCTGGTAAGCACCTATTAAGATCGTACACTGGTATCTTTTTCTACGCAGATATTGAATCGTTATACCCAATTCGATGTCTATCAAATTGGGTTATTCAAATTGGGTGACTACGGTATTACTTACTCGACGAGCAGTTCTTACTCGACGAGCAGTTCGCCAAAGCTATCGGCTAGGACTAAATAGGTTAGCGCGCTTAGCTGCT